>DATGXD010000036.1:0-10395 GCA_035299105.1 Paludibacter sp.
TATTGGCAGGAAAAGCACCCTTCGACCGGAATGATATCTTCACCTTGTCGGTTTCTTCGCGCATGAAAACCGAAAAGTCGACACCATCAATCGACAGGGGGATGTTGACAAATCCTTCCGCATCGCCAATCACGTAGTTGAAAAGCGATAATTCTTTTAGGGTCAAGGTTATCAATGCGGTTTTGTATTCGGGGTAAACCCGCATTTTCTTGTACAGGCAAAATCCCATCAACCGCAAGCGGTCGGCCGAGTAGTTATTGAATACTTTCCTGTAAATTTCATCTTTGTCTACCCCGATTTTGATCAGTTCGGATATGATGATGTAAATTTCCCTGTTGTTCGAATTGTAGGTGAACCCTCCGGTGTCGGTCATCATGCCCGTGTAGATGGATTCGGCACAGGCAATATTTATTTTGGAAAAATCGCCCATCCGGCATATTAGCCTGAAAATAAGCTCGCTTGTTGATGAAAGTTCGGGATGTGAAATTGTAACTTTTGCAAAATCGCCTGGATTCGGGTGATGGTCGACCAGGATTTTAGCTGCACTTGAAGCCATGACGGCTTCCTCCATGTTCCCCATGCGCTTAGGCACGTTGAAATCAAGCGCAAAAACAAGGTCGGCTCCTGCCAGGAATTCGTCGGCTGCTTTTTTGTCGTTTTCGTAAACCATCACACATTCCGAACCAGGCAACCACGACAAAAACGCCGGGAAGGCTGTCGGGACAATCACTGCCGGCTCTTTTTCTATGGTCATTAAATAATGCCACAAGCCCAACGCTGCACCCATGGCATCGCCATCGGGTCCCACATGGACTACAATGGCGATTTTTTCGGCATTTGTGATGGCTTTTTCAACTTTGTTGATATGGTCTTCGGCAATAATTTTCGATATCATTCGGCGGGTATTAAATATGATGCAAAAGTAACAAAAAAAATGAATCAGAGAGTTGCCGGTAGGCGGCCGCTTATTCTTTAATATTGAAAACATACGCTCCGTGTTCAGCCACCGAATAAAATGCAATGTTCCGCTCGGAACAAGTTTGTTTGATTTGGTCGGTATGCCATTTCGAAATATTCTTGTCAACTATGATTTTGCGTGGCGAAACACATTCTAATATTTGCCTGATTTTTGGTTTTATCCTGTTGCCTATAACTAGGCAATCTAAATCCAGTGGGGCGGAAGTTGTGCGTTTGCTGAGGAAATTGTCTGTCAGTACAAGAATCCGGTAGCCATGGAAACAGGCGAACCCTCCGGAACACCAATCCGTATTGTGTAAATAAACAGGATTTTCGAGTTTTTGTTTTTGCCAGAATGCGTTTGCTATACGTTCGGCTTCCACGGAATCGGTGGTAAGCACAAGATTTTGGCTGTGGTCAATGAAGTTGACATGGGTGTTTTTTTGCCCGGCGTACACGATAAGCTTTTGTGTCGTCAGGGTGTTGTATTTCACCGACAGGTCGAATATACAAACCAACAGGATGGAAATCAGTCCGGCAAACAGGGGTGTGAATTTTTTACTGTGGAAATAGGCCGACAGGAAGAAGATGGACGCGAACAGAAACAAGGTCTGCTTCGTGTCTGGTGCGATAAAGGATAGCGAATAAGGCAAATGCATGATTGTGTCGATGGCATGATTCATTAACCACAACATGGTTTTGAGGACAAATGCCAACCCCGTGGACACAACGGGAATGAACGAAACCGAAAATAAGCCTATGGAGAGGTAAATCACAAGTGTGGAAAGGGGTATGGCAACCAAGTTTGTCAGCAGGAAATAGTTAGGGAACTGATGGAAATAATACAAGGTGAAAGGTGTGGTTCCTACTTGGGCTGCAATGGATACGGTGAAGAGGTCGCAAATCCTCCGTGACACTTTCCCTTTTGCCGGGAATAACGCCGATACCATGGGCTGGAAATACAGGATGCTCAGCACGGCGGAATAGCTTAGTTGGAAGCCAATGTCGAACAGGAGGTTGGGGTTTACCAGCAGCATGAAGAAAGCCGACATGAAAATAGTATTGTAAATCTGCGGTTTGCGTTTCAGGGAGGAGGCCGCAGCTACAAAAGTAAGCATGAGGGTGGCTCGCACCACAGACGGTGACAGGCCGGTAAGGAATGCGTAACCCCATAAGAATAGGATAGTGAGGAAAATTTTCAGCACTTTTTGCCGTTGCGATCCATTCAAGAAGCCCAACAGGAAAACAACAACCGCATACACCACGGCCACATGCAGGCCGCTGACCGACAATATGTGCATTGCCCCGGCGGCACTGTAACTTCTCCGCAGGTCAGGCTGCAAATCGTCCATGTAACCCAAGGTCAAGGCTGCAAGCACTGCAAATTCATCTCCCCCGATATCGAACTTCTTGTACACCTGCAATAGGTGTTCCCGGCATTTGTCGGCCTCGCGCCGAAGCGAAAAGGATGTGTTGTGCCCGGCATATAACCAACCTCCTGACGGGACATAACTTGTTGCACTCACTCCCTGGCGCTTGAGGTAGGCCGCATAGTCGAAACCTCCCGGGTTCAGTGTCTTGTCCGGGGTTTTGAATAATGTTCCCACTACGATACGGTCTCCAAATAATAGATGAGAGGAAGCGCTGTCCTTTTGCAAATAGATATAGGCTTTCCCATGTACGGGTTCCGCCGGCTTGCAATCCAGTTTTTGCAATACCTCCACTTTGCAGAGGTAGGTTTTGTCCTTTTCGTTGGGGGCTGCTACAAGTTCAACCTCATAAATGCCTTTTTCATTTACGAAGTCGGACTTATTTCCTTTCTCGATGCTTGAACAGAGAAAATAGGCAAACGTTATTAATAACATGGAAATCCCGAAACCAAAAAGCCAGCGGAATTGGAATTGGGGTTTGGGCTTGCGAATGGCGAACGAGACAACCACCAGGCAGGCAGACAATCCCGACAATCCGAACAATTCCCACGGCGGCAGCTCCACATACTGGCATAGGATGATACCTGCCATAAAAGGAAGCAGCAACCGCAAGAAAGGCGTTCGGTGTAGGAAATCCATACCCTAGGCATTCAGCAGGTTGTGGATAGATGAAATGGGGTCGGGGGTGTTGAATACCGAACTGCCGGCCACCAGCACGTTTGCGCCGCAGTCGTACAATTTCGCGGCATTTCCCAGGCTTACCCCTCCATCCACTTCTATCACACAGGTTGCCTTCTTGCGTTCAATCATTTCCTTGAGTTCTGCAATCCTGCTGTAGCTTTCCTCCATGAATTTCTGGCCCCCATAGCCCGCAAAAACCGTCATGAGCAACACCAGGTCGACTTTGTCTACAAACGGTTCGAGTACACTTACCGGAACGTCCGGGTTGATGGTAATACCGGCCTTAATGCCCTGTGCTTTTATTGTTTCAATGATTTTGAGCGGGTCGGGAGATGTCTCGTAGTGGAAAGTGATGATTCCTGCACCGGCTTCGGCAAAACGCTGGATGTATTTCTCGGGCTGGACAATCATTAGGTGTACATCCAGTGGTTTCGTGCAATGCTTCTTCACCGCTTCGAGTACCGGGAAGCCAAAGGAAATGTTTGGCACGAATGTCCCATCCATGACGTCAATGTGAAGCCATTGGGCCTCGCTGGCGTTTATCATTTCGCATTCTTCTTTTAATTTGCCAAAATCGGCTGCCAGGAGCGATGGCGAAATCATTCTGGTCATATTTTTAATCTCGTTGTTTTTGTGCGGTTCAACTTTTTTTTGCAAAAATAACAAAAAAAAGACTTCCCGGCACAACCAGGAAGTCTTTCTTGTAATTTAACCATGTGCTAATTCAAATTCCATTCAACAATCTGATTCTCGTCAATCCATTCGGCCCTGTACGAAGCGGCGAACTGAAGGATATTTTTTAATGTGTTGACACTCGGTTGCATGGGTGCTAATTCTTCAAGGGTCTTTTTCGGAAATAAATCAGTTTTTTTTGATGAAGTAGTAGTTTCTTGCATAGGCATACTTGTTTTTTATTGAACATAGTGATAACACTAAAACGAAGTTCTATGCAAAATAGTATGCCTTGTGCATGCAAGCGCTTTATTATTAACCAAATGTTTGTCCGCATGCCACCCGCCGCTTGAGATGGGATGTGAAGAACTGTGGCCTGCAAACGCCCTGGTTTCTTACTTCATTTCAAGGTAGACATCTTTTTCGGCGGCAATCCGCCGCATGTTGAGCAATGCATAGCGCATGCGCCCCAGGGCCGTGTTGATGCTGACATCTGTCTTTTCGGCTATTTCCTTGAAACTTAAATCTTCAAAAAACCTCATGCGTATGACGTTTTGTTGCGACTGGGGCAGCAGTTCAATCAGGTTGACCACATCGACCAGCACTTGTTCGTTGGAAATAATATCTTCCACGCTTTTCTCGGATAATTTGGCATTGTTGATAATGTCGTAATCCACGGCATCGGAAGAAAAGGTGTTTTCGTTTTTTTCGCGCCGGAAGTGGTCGATAATCAAGTTGTGCGCAATCCGGTTGATCCACGCCACGAATTTACCGGTTTCGGTGTAACGTCCTTGCTGGATGGTTGCAATGGCTTTGACAAAAGTATCCTGGAATATGTCCTCGGTGAGTTCCTTGTTGCGGACAATAAGGTAAATGTAAGTGTAAACCTTTGATTTGTACCGGTTCAACAAGATTTCGAATGCCTGATTATCGCCATTTTCATACAATTTCACTAATTCATCATCAGCAAATTGATTCAAATTTTTCATTACTATTAATTTGGGGTTAAAGTAATTGTCGGCAATAGGCTTTGAGGTTTTTAGATAAATATTCGAAATGTTCAGGCTGCAAATATAACGATTGTGTTGAAAACACGAAATTTTTTCGGAATTATTTTGCAAAAAAAATCATTTTCCCGGCAAAAAAGGATAAATTCCTATTCAATCCAAAGCACAAGGCCCTTGAGGTATTCCCCCTCAGGGTGGTAAATGTTGACCGGGTGGTCGGCCGGTTGGGTTAGTTGGTGCAGTATCCTGACATTCCGTTTACATTCGGCTGCAGCGCTAAAAACAGCCAGGCGGAATTGCTCTTTTGTTACAACCTGAGAACAAGAAAATGTAAACAGAATGCCGCCTGGTTTTATTTGCTCAATGGCTTTGGCATTCAGCCGCTTGTATCCTTTCAATGCGTTCCGGAGCGCATCGCGGTGTTTGGCGAAAGCGGGTGGGTCAAGTATGATCAAATCGTAGGGATAATCCTGTGTTTGCAAATTGTTCAGGAACCTGAATGCATCCTCGGCATACGATGTGTGCCGTGCATCCCCGGGGAAATTATTTTCCACATTTTGGTTGGTGAGTTCAATGGCCTTTGCCGAACTGTCGACTGAATGCACCAGTTTAGCCCCGCCGCGCAGGGCGTAAACCGAAAATCCGCCTGTGTAACAGAACATGTTCAATACTGATTTCCCTGCGGAATACCGTTCTAGCAAGCTGCGGTTTTCGCGCTGGTCGACAAAAAAACCTGTTTTCTGTCCCTTCAGCCAATCGACATTGAATTTCAACCCGTTCTCAAGCGCAAAGAGCCCGGGCGTTTCCTTTCCAATCAGGTAGCCGTTTTCAGGCTCGATGGCTGCCTTGAAAGGCAAGGTGGTTTCCGACTTGTAATACACATTTTTTACTTCCGGAACTACCTTGACAATAGCCTGTGCCAGTGTTTGCCTGGTTTCGTGCATCCCAATGGAATGCGCCTGCATGACGGCGGTGTCGGCATAAACGTCGACAACCAGGCCCGGCAACGAATCGCCTTCGCCATGGGCCAAGCGGTATGTATTGTTCGATGGGCTCACAAGTCCCAGCGATTTCCGCATGTCGTAAGCCAGTTGGATCTTATTTAGCCAGAACTTGTCATTCACCTCCGTTTTTTCAAAAGTAACAACCCGCACGGCTATGCTGCCGATTTGGAAATGACCAATGGCCAGGAAGTTGTGGTTGGTATCAACAACTTCAACCAGTTCCCCTTCTTGCGGTTTTCCCCCAATCCGTTGGATGGCTCCCGAGAATACCCATGGGTGGAAACGTTGCAGACTTTCTTCTTTTTTTGGCTTGAGTTGTACGGTAATCATGGCTTGGTGTGGTAGTGTGGTGATGAGTTGGTGTGTTGGTGTGTTGGCGTGGAATCACATGGAGACAGTGCCGGTATCGGTTTTGCCCGACAACTGCTTTTCTTTGATTTCAAGTGCGTGTTGCGATTTTATTTTTTCAATTTCCGGTGCTGAAAGTTTTTCTTCTTTCATCAGCCGGTTGTAAATTTGCAGGCAAGCCCAGGCATCGGTGGCGGCATAGCGTTGCTGTTGTTCCGAAAGTTCGGGGCTTTCCCAGTTGCTCAGGCGTTGTGATTTGGAGATTTTCTTTTCAAAAAGGATGGCATATATCTTTTGCAGCCCCAGTTCCATTATGCCGTAATTATGCACAATGGACTGGATGTCGATGGAATTTCCGGGGATAAAAACATGGTGCTTGTTCAACCCGCTAAAGTCATCGCGCAGCGACAGGCCTATTTTCCGGATATGGTCATCGGCCAGGAACTCGGCCAGTGCGGGTGGGAAGTCGATTTTGTTGAGGCGGAACAAGAAGCAATGGTGGAGGGTGGCAATTTGAACAAGGGATACCTTGTGATGCGTTCCACGGGTGAAATTGGGTTTGGTTTCTGTATCTATCCCGACGATTTTGCTTTTTCGAAGTTCTGCAATGGCAGGCTGGACTTTTGACAACTCGTCGACAATGGTTATTTCTCCTTCAAAAACAACCACCGGCATCAAATTCAGCTCCTCCTTGGATATTTTACTTTTTAGCATACATACAATTCAATTACAATAGATTGGCAAATTCATCCTCTTCATTGTGGAGGAAACCGAGGAATTTGTTCCTGTCGATTTTAGCCTGGCTGTCAGGTTTGTCGGGTTCGATACCGAAATTGTCGCTGAAACGCAACGCATGGAGTGCGCGGAGCGCGTTCAGCAGCTTCTGCCCCCAGTGTTCCCCGAAAGCTTCGAGGCAAGCCACCAGCGCATCGTTCATGATATCCACATCGGCCAATTGGTAATTGGCGGCAAAATCCTTCAGCTCCTGGTAGATATCGGCCAGGTTTTCAGACACAAATGCGGCAATCGGCGTATCGCTCAAAGCCATGTCGGGGTGGAAGACTTCGAGGTACGAATCGTCGCCACCCAGAAGCAGTTCTACTTGTTCACGCACAAAAAGGTAATCTTCCTCGGTGACAAAGCGTTCGGCCCCATCATCGTAAACTGCTTGCGGGATTTCAATTAGCGAGGCGTTCAAATACAGCAAAGGCAGTAATTTGACCGTTTTTTCAATAAAGTCGTTTTTTGAAAGTTCAGAAGCATGCTCCAGAAACAAGCAGGTTTCGGCAACAACAGTCACGAACTCGATGACTTTTTTACTGTATACCAAATGGTCGGGTAGTTGGTCTGTGTCTGACATTTGAGAAAGATTAAAATCAGGATACAAAAGTATGAAAAATTATCCGTTATACAGCAATGGGAACACTGGGCAAACAGCAGGCGGGATGGAGCTTTTGTGACTTCACCAACTTGGATGCAAGGCGCTGCCGGTTGTTTGCCTTCAAGGTTTTCTCCCTTTTAGTTGGCAGGTTTTTTTTGCCCGTATTTCAATGGAAACTAAAATGTTGTCCGGAAAATAGTTTGAGTGTTGGAACTATTTTGCGGGCCAACTGTTTTTCCGGGTAATAATAATGATGGAAAATGTTATGCACATTCGTTAATTTGATTATATTTGCGGCATGTAATTTCCAATTGTTGTTTTCATTAAATTATATCCCTATGGAAGATAGATTAGTCACACTGAAGAATTACGAAACCATGGTCGATGCCATGTTCGACCAGGAGTTGTTGCGCGAGAACAATATCGAGTGCTCAATCAACAATGAAGATAGCGTGGAGCTGTTGCCCATGTTCGGCGAAATTAACGATGGGTTGCGCATCGTGGTGTTCGAAAAAGATTTCGAACAGGCAATTAAAATTCTGGAAGATTACAAGGATACCATCGATAACGAGTAATCAAGGTTTAGGCAGGTCTTTGATCTTGCGTTTCAAAACCGGATGGACTAAGTCAGGAGCGATTTCTGATAGAGGTGTAAGTACGAAATCCCGATCCGCGATATGCGGATGCGGGATTTTTAATTCGGGCAAGTCGATGATTACATCGTCGTAAAATAAAATATCGATATCGATGGGGCGGTCCTCATAGCCGTTCCCCGATTTCCTTTTTCTTCCCGCTTCTTTTTCTATCCGTTTGACGAGTTGGAGCACTTCCTCCGGCGAAAATTCACTTTCAATACATGCGGCGGCATTCAGGAAGCTATGCATGGACTCGAATCCCCAGGGTTCGGAAGCATGATAGGAAGATACCTTGACTACCTTGCCAATTGTATGCGACAAGGCCTTGATAGCGGCGTCAAGATTCTTGTTTTTGTCGCCAAGGTTTGTTCCCAGCCCGAGATAGATTTGATGCATGGTCAAGATGTGTTTTGGTTGAAAGTTGGCTGTGTGTGGATGTGTCAGGATATTCTGCCGCATGCCGGGAGGCAAAAATACAAATTATTTCAATTTGCGGATTACCCTGCCGGAATGTTCGTGGCAAAAAGGCGAAACTGTTTTCCTGCCATTTCCCGACTTTTTGTCAGCCTTTCTCTCCCTTTTCGGATGGCAAACTGACTTTTCCTGTCAATTTTAAACTTCGTGCGGAAAAAATCCCCTTGGCACATCGTTTGTAAAACGACTGGCAGAGCATAAAAAACAAACATACATACAAATTATGGGAAAAATTATTGGAATTGACTTAGGAACCACCAACTCGTGTGTTTCTGTAATGGAGGGTAACGAACCTATCGTTATCGCCAACAGTGAAGGTAAACGTACTACGCCTTCTGTTATTGGTTTTGTGGACGGCGGCGAACGCAAAGTGGGTGATCCTGCTAAACGTCAGGCCATTACCAATCCCACAAAGACGGTGTTCTCCATCAAGCGTTTCATGGGCGAAAGCTACGACCGCCTTTCAAAAGAAATCGAGCGCGTGCCTTTCAAGGTGGCTAAAGGCGACAACAACACTCCGCGCGTCGACATTGATGGACGTTTATATACCCCGCAGGAAATCTCGGCCATTGTACTCCAGAAAATGAAGAAAACTGCCGAAGACTATCTCGGACAGGAAGTGACCGATGCTGTGATTACTGTCCCGGCATACTTCAACGATTCGCAACGCCAGGCTACCAAGGAAGCTGGCGAAATTGCAGGCCTGAATGTCCGCCGTATCATCAATGAACCTACGGCTGCCGCTTTGGCTTACGGTTTGGACAAGACAAACCACGATATGAAGATTGTGGTGTTCGACTGCGGTGGAGGTACCCACGACGTGTCGGTACTCGAATTGGGCGATGGCGTTTTTGAAGTGAAATCGACCGATGGTGACACCCACCTGGGTGGTGACGATTTCGACCACCGCATTATCGACTGGTTGGTTCAGGAATTCAAGAACGACAACGGAGGTATTGACCTGAGCAAAGATCCAATGGCATTGCAACGCCTGAAGGAGGCTGCCGAAAAAGCAAAAATCGAATTGTCGAATACGACTTCTTCCGAAATCAACCTGCCATACATAATGCCGGTGGATGGTGTTCCGCGCCACTTGGTGCGCACATTGACACGTGCTAAATTCGAGCAGTTGATTGATGACCTTATCCAACGTACCATCGAACCATGCCGTACCGCGTTGAAAAATGCAGGGCTTACAATCGGCGATATCAACGAGGTGATTTTGGTGGGCGGTTCAACCCGTATCCCGGCCATTCAGTCGGCAGTTGAGAAATTCTTTGGCAAAACTCCTTCGAAAGGTGTGAACCCCGACGAGGTAGTGGCTGTGGGGGCTGCCATCCAGGGTGGCGTGTTGAGCGGCGATGTGAAGGATGTGTTGTTGCTGGATGTCACACCGCTTTCGCTCGGTATCGAAACCATGGGAAGCGTGATGACCAAGCTGATTGAAGCCAACACAACTATCCCGACAAAAAAATCGGAAACATTCACCACGGCTGCCGACAACCAGCCTTCGGTTGAAATCCATGTGCTGCAGGGCGAACGTCCGATGGCAAACCAGAATAAATCGCTCGGGCGTTTCCACCTCGATGGAATTATGCCGGCACGCCGTGGAGAGCCTCAAATTGAGGTTACCTTCGATATTGATGCCAACGGTATCCTTCACGTATCGGCTAAAGATAAAGCTACCGGAAAATCCCAAAGTATCCGTATCGAGGCATCTTCGGGATTAAGCGATGCGGAAATCAAGCGCATGAAAGATGAAGCTGCCGCCAATGCCGAAGCCGATGCAAAAGAGAAGGAAAAAAT
>DATGXD010000037.1:0-3215 GCA_035299105.1 Paludibacter sp.
TCCGCAAGCGGAATATCCCGCTCGACAATATCGTGTTGGATTGGAACTACTGGCCCGAAAATGCGTGGGGAAGCCACAAATTCGACCTTGACCGCTTCCCCGATGCCAAGGGCATGGTCGACTCGTTGCATAAGGAAAATACCCACATCATGATTTCGGTTTGGCCTAAATTCTATGTCACCACCGAACATTTCAAAGAATTTGAGAAAAAGGGCTGGATGTACATGCAGGCAGCCAAAGATAGCATCCGCGACTGGGTTGGCCCTGGTTATGTGGGCTCGTTCTATGATGCTTACAACGCCGATGCACGGAAACTCTTCTGGAGCCAGATGAAGGAAAACTTATATTCGAAAGGAATTGATGCCTGGTGGATGGATGCCTCCGAACCTAACATCCGCGATTGTACCGACATGACATATCGCAAACAGTTGTGCGGACCCACGGCCTTGGGTTCTTCGTGGAAATATTTCAATGCTTATGCCCTGGAAAATGCCGATGCCATCTACAACGGGCAACGTGAAGTTGACAACAACAAGCGGGTGTTCCTGCTGACCCGTTCGGGTTTTGCAGGGTTGCAACGCTATTCCACAGCTACCTGGAGCGGCGATATTGCCACACGTTGGGAAGATATGAAAGCCCAGATTTCTGCCGGGCTTAACTTTGCCATGTCGGGTATTCCTTTCTGGACTATGGACATCGGAGGTTTCTGTGTTGAAAAAAGATACGATGAAGGCCAGCGCCTGTTCGATAAAACTGGACAAGAAAATGGCGATTTGAAAGAATGGCGCGAGCTGAACCTCCGCTGGTTCCAGTTTGGTGCGTTCTGCCCGCTGTTCCGCAGCCACGGACAGTTCCCGTACCGCGAAATTTACAACCTGGCTCCTGCCGGCCACCCGGTTTACAAGAGCTTTGTGTATTACGATGAACTGAGGTATAAATTGATGCCGTACATCTATACCCTCAACGGGATGGCGCATTTCAACGACTATACCATCATGCGCTCGCTGGTAATGAGTTATACCGGCGATAAAAACACTCACGGGGTTAGCGACCAGTTCTTGTTCGGCCCATCGTTGATGGTTTGCCCGGTTTACAAATACCAGGCCCGTAGCCGCGAAGTATATTTCCCCGCCGGTAGCAAATGGTACGATTTCTATACGGAAAAAACTGTTGATGGTGGACAGAAAGCAACCGTTGACGCACCGATCGAGCAAATTCCGCTGTTTGTACCCGCGGGAAGCATTCTCCCGATAGGTCCCGTGCAGCAATACGCTTCGGAGAAAAAAGCCGCTGACATTGAAATAAGGGTGTACGCCGGGAAAAATGGCAAATTCAGCTTGTACGAGGATGAAGGCGAAAATTACAATTACGAAAAAGGTAATTATTCAACCATCGCATTCGAATACAACGATGCGGACAAGAAATTGACCATTGGCCAACGCCAGGGTGAGTTTGCCGGAATGTTGTACAACAGGGTGTTCAGGGTGAAACTGATTGGGGTATCCGGTTCGGAATCCAAGCTTGTTCAATATAACGGTTCAAAAGTTGAAATCAATTTGTAAGCGGTATGTGTAAGGTTAAAATATCTTTTACGGCTATTTTTCTTTCTCTGGCTTTGTTTTCAGGAGCGCAGAAACAGACAAAACCAAGCCCTGCAGGTTGTTATACCAACCCGATTTTCGCTGGCGATTATCCCGATCCAAGCATCATGCGGGAGGGCGATACTTTTTACATGGTGCATTCATCGTTCGAGTACTACCCGGGGTTGCTAATCTGGAAGTCGAAAGACTTGATCAACTGGACTCCGGTGGCGAATGCACTTTATAAAAATGTGGGATCGGTTTGGGCGCCCGATATTACCAAATACAACGGGAAGTATTATATTTATTTCCCTGCCAGCGATAAAAATTATGTGATAAGCGCCAATTCAATTGGCGGTCCGTGGACTGAACCGGTTGAACTGAAAGTGGAGGGAATCGATCCGGGACATTTTGTCGACCAAACCGGCAAAAGGTATCTGTACCTTAATAGTGGTAGCTATGTGCCACTTTCGGAAGATGGACTTTCCGTTGGCGGAGACGTAAAGCACGCTTACAATGGTTGGCCGATTCCCAAGGACTGGTCGATTGAACTTTTTGCACTCGAAGGACCTAAAGTGACCAAACACGGCGATTATTACTACCTCACTGTAGCCGAAGGTGGTACTGCAGGGCCTCCCACGGGACACATGATTATTTCGGCACGCTCTAAGTCACCTTTCGGACCCTGGGAAAATTCGCCATACAACCCGATTGTCCGTACCCAGAAAAAGTCTGAACAATGGTGGTCGAAAGGGCACGGCACATTGATTGACGACTCACAAGGGAAATGGTGGCTTGTTCTTCATGCTTACGAAAAAGACTACCTGAATATGGGTCGTCAAACCTTGCTCGAACCGGTGGAATGGACAAAAGATGGTTGGTTCAGGATTCCTGAAGGTGTAAAGACCGAAAATCCTATCAAATTGCCATTTGAAAATGTTGAAAAATCAAATTTCACATTAAGCGATTCCTTTGCAGGGAAATCGTTGGGGTTGCAATGGAAATTTTACCAGGAATACGACACCACCAGATTCCATTTAGCGGGAGAATCGCTTGTTGTTAAAGGCAAAGGTGGTTTTACCGGCAACTGTTCTCCCTTGCTCTGTGTGCCGTCCGACCATTCCTACACCGCGGAGGTGGAAATGACTATCGAAGGTGATGCCACAGGTGGTTTGGTGATGTTTTACAACAGCGCGGCAAATTCAGGTATCCTGGCAAACAGCAGGGATATTATAACCAATTTGCGTGGCTGGCACTTCTCGTCGAACCCGAATGCCATTGACAGGCATGTTTTCCTCCGGTTGAAAAACATCGAAAACACCGTTGATATGTTTTACAGCACAGATGGAAAGGATTGGATAAAAAGCGGAAGCTCTATTGAGGTTTCTTCGTTGAACCACAATGCCTTGAGTGGTTTTATCAGCCTGCGTATCGGGCTTTGTTCCATTGGGAACGGTTCCGTCAAGTTCAGAAATTTCAAATATGAACCTATTCAATAGTTTTGGTTTGGAAATTATAAGAAATTGGATTGTAAAGTTTATGAAGAAATTATTTTTTGTCATTGGATTATTTATAACGTTTTCGTTATCAGCGAAATCGGAATTGCCAACGGCACAGCAAATTGCCAATAAAATG
>DATGXD010000038.1:0-9191 GCA_035299105.1 Paludibacter sp.
TTCACACAAGTTGCTGAAAAACGATGGGCTGTTCGTTCTTGAACATTCTGCCAAAACCAGTTTTGGGCAACATCCGAATTTTGTTGACCACCGGTACTACGGGAATGTGAACTTCAGCTTTTTTAAAGCTTAAACTACGAACATTCCGCTATTTCCGGCCCCAACCACCAGACAGCCTTCTCTCCGCAATTCAACAACACTAACCATTGTAGAAAAAAACGGATTCCTTAGCTAAGGAATTGCGAAACAAAAAAACGCCAACCGTGAAAATCAGTTGGCGTTTTTAATCGCATTTGGTGGAGATTACCGGACTCGAACCGGTCACCTCGACACTGCCAGTGTCGCGCTCTAGCCAGATGAGCTAAACCCCCGATTGCGATTTTGAAATTGCAGTGCAAAGATAAGGAAGTTTTCGAAAATATGAGTACTTTTGCCCTGCTTTTTTTCGAAATTTCCAAAAGTGTTTTGAGAAAAACGCCATTAAATTATTTTCACCGCAAGGGGAATATTTTAATATTTAGACCGCTAAGATTTTACCTGCGGTACGACTGAAAAACATAATATTTCACAACATGCTGATTTATAACACCACATACCTTGTCTCGGACCAGGAACACAACAATTTCCTGAAGTGGATACGCGAAGAACACATACCGTTCATGCTTGAATCAACCTACTTCAGCAAACCGCAAATGACCCGAATTATCACCGGAAGCGAACAGGAAGGCACTTCATTCTCGGTACAGTTCCATGTAAACAACCTACAGACACTCAAATTGTGGAACCAGAAATACAGCACGCTTTTTCAGGAAAACTGCTCAAAAAAATTCGGCACGGAAGTCTTGTTTTTTACCACAATCATGGAACTGATTGAATGACAACATGGTAAAGGAACAAATCATTTTAGGAATCGACCCGGGTACCACCATTATGGGCTACGGGATCTTGAAAGTGACAGGCAACAAAACCGAAATGCTGGCCATGGGGGTGCTCGACTTGAAAAAATTCGGGAACCACTACCTGAAACTTCAACGGATTTTTGCCCGGACCTTATCGCTAATCGACGAATTCCATCCCGACCACCTGGCTATCGAATCACCGTTTTTTGGAAAAAACGTCCAATCAATGCTAAAGCTTGGACGTGCCCAGGGCGTGGCCATGTCGGCTGCATTGTACCGCGATATTCCGATTACCGAATACGCCCCCCTGAAAATCAAGATGGCCATTACCGGCAATGGGAATGCCTCGAAAGAACAGGTTGCCGACATGCTGAGGCGATTCCTAAACATTGCAGCCGAAGACATGCTACCACAACTTGACGCCACCGATGGATTGGCTGCAGCTTATTGTCATTTTTTGCAAATCGGGCGCCCAAAGTCCGAAAAAGCCTATTCGGGTTGGAAAGATTTCATTGCCAAAAACGAAGGCAGGGTTAAGAAGAATCCCCGCCCAGAATAAATTCAGTTCCTCACAGTTCCTACTATCGAGGCTAAAAAACGTTGGCCATTAAAATCTCCCTTCTTAGAAAACCCGGTCCGCACCACTACTAACTGCAACGAAGGAATGATATAGATATATTGCCCATCGTGTCCGCGGCACATGAACATGTCGGCCGGGACTCCCGGATATTCGCCCGATTGGTTCAGCCAGAAGAACGAACCATATTTCCCTCCCGATCCAGCTGCCGGTTTTATGGCATTATCCGTCCACCCAACCGGCAAAACCGGCTTGCCGAGCCAGTTACCCTTGTTCAGGTACAAAAGCCCAAAGCGGACGTAATCGCGCATGGAAGCATAGATGTACGACGAACCGACAAAAGTCCCCGAAGCATCCGTTTCGAAAATGGCGCTCCGCATACCAATGGGATTGAACAACTCACGGCGCGGGAATGCATAATATTCGGCATCATTTGCAATCTTTTCACGAATCAGGTAACAGACAATGTTAGTCGCACCAGAATTGTAAAGCCAGTTTGCTCCCGGCGACAAAACCAGAGGTTTGCTGTATGCAAACTCCGCCATGTCAGCTGATTTATGGAGCATTAAAGTGACATCCGACAAATTCCCGTAGTCTTCGTTCCATTCGAGCCCGCTGTTCATGCTCATGAGGTTTCCAAGCGTGATTCCAGACCGCATGTCATTTTTCCAAGCCCGAATACCAGGTTGTTCATTCACAGCCATCAGTCCTTTCCCAACCAGTATTCCTACCAGCGCATGGGTAAAACTTTTCGCCATGGACCAACTCAGGAAACGGTTCCGGGAACAGAATCCCTTGTGGTACCTTTCGGCTACCAATTGATTCCTGAACGCAACGGCCACCGCAAAAGTCCCTTTATTGCCAACACCGTCTTCCAACGATTTTGCCAATACATTGTTGAGCTTTGCCATGTCAATACCCGCCGGAATAGTATCGGCCAGCCTATCGCCAGCCGGCCAGGCAACAGTATCGGGATTGGCCGGAAGCACCGAAACATGCGAATAAGGCCTGGAGCGAATCACGTTTTCGTCAACCCCGCTAACCAACGTGCAGCCAAAACCATCGATATAAATGGCTTTTGACTTAACCCATAGGAAACAACTGGTCACTTCCTTTTTTTGGTAATCAATTGAATTCTTGGCATATTTGACAAATGAAAAGTTCAGGTCTGTCTTTTCCACGCTTAATTGCGACCTATGTCCGACAAATACACCTGAAGCCAGGTTCTTGGCTGCGTAACCTGTTATAATCGGCGCCAACAAATGGACATAGTAAATCCCACCGACAAGTGCAAATACCATCAACGCTGTTATAACCGACCGTATCTTTTTTTTCATTAGCGAGATTCTTTAAAAGCCGCATGGCAAAAATAGAAATTTAGTTTTACAAACCGATATTAAAACAAAGGAAAACAAAGGAAAACAAAGGAAAACAAAAAAAGCGGCACACAATATGTCAATTGCATGCCGCTTATGAATTTAAATTTGCCCTTAATCAATAATTTCAAATCCCGTGTAAGGAACCAACGCTTTCGGAATCCGGATGCCTTCCGGTGTCTGGTTGTTTTCGAGCAAAGCCGCCACGATACGCGGAAGAGCCATCGCACTCCCATTTAATGTATGGCAAAGCTGTGTTTTCTTATCGGCACCCTTAAAACGGCATTTCAGCCGGTTTGCCTGATAGCTTTCGAAGTTAGAAACCGAGCTAACCTCCAGCCAACGCTCCTGCGCTGCCGAATAAACTTCAAAGTCGAAAGTCAGCGCCGAAGTAAAACTCATATCACCACCGCACAGACGAAGAATCCTCCACGGGAGTTCCAGTTTCTCAACCAATGTCTGCACGTAATCAACCATTTCGGTGAGCCTGTCGTACGAAGTTTCCGGATTTGCAATCTGCACTATTTCCACTTTGTCGAACTGGTGGAGGCGGTTCAGACCCCGCACATCCTTGCCGTACGAACCAGCTTCGCGACGGAAGCAAGCCGAATATGCCGTATTTTTAACAGGCAAATCATTCTCGTTCAAAATCACATCGCGGTAAATATTGGTCACGGGCACCTCGGCCGTTGGAATCAGGTACAAATCATCAACCTGGCAATGGTACATTTGGCCTTCCTTGTCGGGCAATTGCCCTGTTCCATATCCCGAAGCTGCATTCACCACATAAGGCGGCTGCACTTCAAGGTATCCGGCTTCACGGGCATTATCCAGGAAAAAATTAATCAACGCCCGTTGCAGCCGCGCGCCTTTTCCCTTGTAAACGGGGAAACCGGCCCCGGAAATTTTCACGCCCAGTTCAAAATCAATCAGGTCGTATTTTTTTGCCAAATCCCAATGCGGCACGGCACCTTCGGGTAAGGCTGGCATCGTCCCTCCTTGGCGTTCAATCAAATTATCCTCGGCATGCTTTCCTTCGGGGACACTTGCATGGGGCAAATTTGGGATTTGAACCAACAAGTCCGTCAAGCTTTGTTCAATTTCAGACAACTTGTCGCCAAAAGCCTTGATCAATTCCTTCAACTCAGAAGTTCTTTCTTTTGCAGCCGCCGCCTCGGCTTGTTTGCCTTGCTTGAACAACATCCCGATTTCTTTCGAAAGGTTGTTCATTTCGGCCGAAGTACTGTCAAGCCGGGTTTGGGTCGATTTTCGTTCGGCATCGAGTTCAACTACCCGGGCTATGATTTCAGCAGCAGGGTAATGCTTTTTTGCCAAGCGGGCAATTACCTCTCCGGTGTTTTCGGTGATATATTTTAATGTAAGCATGTTGATATTTACAGTTTAATTCATTTACAATTTGATAACCATGAATAGGGATTCGGGACATTGAACAATATATGGCTCTAAACACTACCCACTACAAACAACTAACTGATAAAAAAATCTCCCGCAATTTTACACTACGGTAAAACAACAGGAGATTTATAATTTGAAGCAAAAAAAGCTTTAAGCCCCTTACGGGAAATTCATTGTTTTTTAGTTAGCAGCTTCAACCGGAACTATGGAAACAAATGACTTATTGTCTTTTCTTTTTCTGAATTCAACGATACCATCAACCAGTGCAAACAAAGTATGGTCTTTTCCAATACCTATGTTTTGACCTACATGGTGAACAGTTCCGCGCTGACGAACGATGATATTGCCTGCTTTTGCAAACTGGCCACCGTAAATTTTCACACCAAGTCGCTTACTTTCCGATTCACGACCGTTCTTTGAGCTACCAACCCCTTTCTTATGTGCCATTTCTTCTAAATTTTAATCGGTTAAGCTACAATTTCTTTAATCAACAATTCTGTAAAGTTCTGACGGTGACCATTGCGTTTGCGGTATCCCTTGCGACGTTTTTTGTGGAAAACAATCACTTTTTCACCACGAACGTGCGAAACCACTTCGCAAACTACTTTTGCACCTGCAACTACCGGAACACCAACAGTGATAGCACCTTCGTTGTCAATGAGCAATACCTTGTCAAATTCTACCTGAGAACCTCTTTCGGCCTCTTCCATGCGGTGGATAAACAGTTTCTTACCGGCTTGAACCTTGAACTGCTGCCCCAAAATTTCTACAATTGCGTACATTATTTTAACGACTTATTGATTACATCGGGAAGGTGAGTTGCCCGCGGCATTGCTTCTTGTTTACCTTATCCGAAACGAGGTGCAAAAATACTATTTTATTTTTAATCAACAATATGTTTTATAAAAATTATGGACGAAAACCCGGGAAAATAGCCGGAAAAACTTTCATTTTCAACAAATACCATATCCCGGATAACGGGAAAAATTCCACAGCGATTATGTCATTTTCATCAATTCAATCCGTAAAAAACTGACATATTGTGTTGGCAACGACCTTAAAAACCGTGCGGTTAAGCGTTAGGCTCATTTTTTGTAAAAGCACACCCCAAACCCTGGGAACGGGAATCAGAATTCAAAACATGACATCAGGACAGGTTTTCCTGTCAAGCTTTTGTAAACCCCTCCAAATCTAACAAGGGAGGAGTGACACGCACAAAAAGAATTTTGTAAAAAACAATTTATTTAGTTCGACCATCTCAATTTTCGTACAGAATAATCGCCCTGATTCACGTTTTTACAACTAAAAAATATTATCTTTGTCAGTCTTTTTCTAAAAATCTGACAAATAGGCACTAATAAACTCATACTAAAATAAACACACACTAAAATGGCTTTTAATGACTTTCTAAAAAAGATTTTGGGCAACAAAGCCCAACGCGACCTGAAAGAAATATCTCCTGTTGTCGAAAGAATAAAATCCGTTTACACCGAAATTTCACGGTTGTCGAACGATGAACTCCGTACGCGCACCGAACAGCTGAAAAAGCGGATTCAAGACTATGTGGCGACCGAAGTCAACCGGATTGCCGAACTGAAGGCGACAATCGAGGAAATTGAAATCGACCAGCGTGAAAAAGTGTATGCCGAAATCGACAAACTCGAAAAAGAAGTTACCGCAAAATACGAGGAAGTGCTTGACGAGATTCTTCCCGAAGCTTTCAGCATAATGAAAGATACCGCCCGCCGGATTTCCGAAAATCCTGTGCTGGAAGTCACAGCCAACGATTTCGACCGCAATTTGGCTGCCCGATTCGATTTTGTAACCATCGATGGCGACAAAGCCCTGTACAAAAACGAATGGACTGCCGGCGGTTCGAAAATAAAATGGGAAATGGTGCATTACGATGTCCAGCTTTTCGGTGGAGTGGTGTTGCACAAAGGTAAAATCTCTGAAATGGGAACCGGTGAAGGTAAAACACTCGTGGCAACCCTGCCCGTTTTCCTGAACGCACTGACCCGCAACGGCGTGCACGTGGTGACCGTGAACGACTACCTTTCGAAACGTGACTCGGAATGGATGGGGCCACTGTACATGTTCCATGGTCTAACGGTGGATTGTATCGACAAACACCGCCCGAATTCCGAAGAACGCCGCCAGGCTTATCTGGCAGATATTACATTCGGGACAAACAACGAATTCGGCTTCGATTACCTCCGCGACAATATGGCCACAAGCCCCATGGACTTGGTTCAGCGCAAGCACAACTATGCCATAGTCGATGAAGTCGATTCTGTGTTGATTGACGATGCCCGTACCCCGCTTATCATTTCGGGTCCGGTTCCCAAGGGCGAAGACCAGCTTTTCGAAGATTTGCGCCCGAAAGTGGAACGGTTGGTGTCGGCACAAAAAACACTGGCTACCAAATACCTGGCCGAAGCACGCAACCTGTTGAAATCGGAAAACGAAAAAGAGCGCGAAGCCGGTGCGTTGGCATTGTTCCGTTCGTACAAGGGGATGCCCAAAAACAGCCCGCTCATCAAGTTCCTCAGCGAACAAGGTGTTAAGGCGCTCCTGCTAAAAACCGAAGAATTCTACATGCAGGAAAACAACAAAAACATGCACATAGCCACCGACCCCTTGTTTTTCGTAATTGATGAAAAAAACAATTCGGTGGAACTGACCGACAAAGGCATCGACCTGATTACCGACAATACCGATGATGCACAATTCTTTGTACTGCCCGATGTGGGAAGCGAAATTGCGGAACTCGAAAAAAGCAAGGCATTGTCGGCCGAAGAAAAACAATCGCAGAAAGACGAAATCCTCCAGAATTATTCCATTAAATCCGAAAGGGTACACACCATCAACCAACTGCTGAAAGCTTATGCGCTTTTCGAAAAAGATGTGGAATATGTGGTGATTGAGAATAAGGTTAAAATCGTCGACGAACAAACCGGCCGTATCATGGAAGGCCGCCGTTACTCCGATGGGTTGCACCAGGCAATCGAAGCCAAAGAACGGGTTACCATCGAAGCCGCCACACAAACATTCGCCACCATTACGTTGCAGAATTATTTCCGCATGTACCACAAGCTTTCGGGCATGACAGGTACAGCCGAAACCGAAGCAGGGGAATTGTGGGACATCTATAAACTGGACGTGGTGGTTATCCCAACCAACCGCCCCATTGCCCGTAAGGATATGGAAGACCGCGTTTTTCGTACAAAGCGCGAAAAATACACGGCTGTAATTGAAGAGATAGTACAGTTGGTTGACGCCGGGCGCCCGGTACTGGTGGGAACGACTTCCGTTGAAATTTCCGAATTGCTAAGCCGCATGCTCAACGGGCGGAAAATAAAACATAACGTGCTGAACGCCAAACTCCACCAACGCGAAGCGGAAATTGTAGCCGAAGCCGGCCATTCAGGGGCAGTAACCATTGCCACCAACATGGCCGGACGTGGTACCGATATTAAGCTGACCGCAGAAGTAAAAGCAGCCGGGGGGTTGGCCATTATCGGCACCGAACGCCACGAAAGCCGCCGTGTGGACAGGCAGTTACGCGGACGTGCCGGCCGCCAGGGAGACCCGGGATCGTCGGTATTCTACGTGTCGCTCGAGGATGACCTGATGCGTTTGTTCGGTTCGGAACGTATTTCGAGCGTAATGGACAGGCTCGGGTTCAAGGAAGGCGAAATGATTGAACATTCAATGATTTCGAAATCGATTGAGCGCGCACAGAAAAAAGTGGAAGAAAACAATTTCGGCATCCGCAAACGACTGCTCGAATACGACGATGTAATGAACTCACAACGCGAAGTGGTGTACTCGAAACGCCGCCATGCACTGATGGGCGAACGTATCGGGGTGGATATTACCAATATGATTTACGATGCTGCCGAAAGCATAGTGGAAAATGGCAAAAACAACGAAGATTTTGAATTGTTCGAAGAAGACCTGCTGAAAACCTTTGCCATGGACGTCCCATTCGCACCCGAGCAGTTCAATTCGGGACGTGTGAACGACCTGAGCAACAAGGTGGCACATGCATCGCTCGACACGTTCAAACGTAAAATGGATAGATTGGCTGCGGTTTCTTATCCGGTAATTAAAGAGGTCTTCGAACAAAAAGGGCATCAATACGAAAATATCCTGATCCCGATAACCGACGGGAAACGTACGTTCAATGTCACTTCGCACCTCGAAACAGCGTACAAAACCGAAGCCCGCGAAGTGGTAAAAGCTTTCGAAAAACAAACCTTGTTGTATGTGATTGACGATGAATGGAAAGAACACCTGCGCCAACTCGACGAACTCCGGAATTCGGTCCAAAATGCCAGCTACGAACAAAAAGACCCGCTCTTGATTTACAAACTCGAATCGTTCGGATTGTTCAAAGAGATGGTCGACTCCATCAACCGGAAAGTTCTGGCTATCTTGATGCGTGGCCAGATTCCAATGCGCGAACCCGAACAGGTGCGCGAAGCCCGGCCGAGCCAACGAATGGATTTAAGCAGGTATAAAACCCAAAAAGACGATGTCGGAAGACAAAGTCAGGGTCAGGACCCGACAAGACAGGATACCCGCGAACCACAGCCAATGCAACCAATCCGCGTGGAGAAAAAAGTTGGCCGGAACGATCCTTGTCCTTGTGGCAGTGGCAAGAAGTACAAAAACTGCCACGGAGCAAACTTATAATAAGGAACCATCTCCCGCATCCCATCGAAGAGAATTATGTACTTTTGTCCATTGTAGAGGCAAAACTTGCATAATTCTCTTCTATGGATTGGGGTTCAATTTTAATATTATGTTTTTAAATTATATCACCTGGAATGTCAATCCGGTATTCCTGCATTTAGGGCCATTAACCATCCGCTGGTACGGCTTGCTTTGGGCCATAGGAATTTATGCGACCCTGCT
>DATGXD010000039.1:0-2415 GCA_035299105.1 Paludibacter sp.
ATACGAATCGTTGTCGATTTTCTTTTCCAGGATAAAACCGGTTACAAAATCACCATTCGGGTCATTGATTGACAGGAGCGATTTCTTGGGCTGGAAAGAAATGGAGAGCGACGGGCTGCCAAACACGTAAGTGGGCACAACCTCATAGGCCGGATTGTAAGCCATGGGCAGCTTGGTGGATGCATAGTATTTCCCGGCCGGAGTCAGTGTGTCGGCCAAAACCATGGCACGGCAGTCCTGTACCCAGTTGTAAATGGAATAGCGTTCGATGAAGGAAGCCGTGTCGAGCACATTCAGGATGGCCTTGATGTCGGCAAGTTGTTTGGCCGCATTGGCAGGCGACAGCGAGTGGTCGCTGGTGGGCCAGCTTTCGGTGGTCCAGTTTGCCCCGTTGTTCCATTCGGTAATCCAGAGCGGGCGCCCGGTGCGGTCGTGGATATATTTCAAGTCGTTATACCAGTTTTGCGGCGATTTCCCACCCCAGTAGGCATGCAGCGCAACATAGTCGACACGGTAATTCTTGGCCTTGCAGCTATCCATGAACTGGTACAGCCACGAAAAATTGGTACAGGCCGGCGACCCAATCCGGAGGCCGGTCTTCATCATTTCGGACCATTGGGCAACAGCCTGCGAAACAGTCAGGTTCGACTGTTCGGTGTGGTCAGGCTCGTTGAACCCGAGCACATGGCTCACATATTGCTTCCCGCTGATTTCGGACCAACCTGGCCAGCCACCGTTCTGACGGATTGGCACATACTCGAGGTTTGTTTTTGTATCCTGGTCGGCACTCCATGTGTAATACCAGGTCCCCTTAACCTTATCACCCAAGGTGTAACCCCCGCTTCCGGTACCGCACCAACCTTTTTTCGAAACATATTCCCAGTCGAACACACGGATAAACGAAATGGTGCTGTTCAGCCAAAAGGGCAACACGGGGACTTCGAGGTCACTTTTATCAGCGATAAACACCCTGCTGTAACCTGTTCCGTCTGCAAGTGTGGCCAAGGTAGCCATGTAGCCCCTTTTCAACTTAAACGATTTGATTTTATTATCCAATGTCCCGAGCGAGTTGTAGAAGGTGAACATGGAATAAGAAGCCGAGTCGCCGGTAAAATTCTCGCCAGCATAAACTTTGAGTGGCTGGAATGTTTGGGAGTGGGGTACCACCACAGTGCCATGCCTGTATACCGAAACACGGGCATTGGATTTTGAAACGGCGGCCGCTCCATTGATATAAACATATTTAAGCAGGGAGTCGACCACAACCTGCGGACGTACGTTGTCGAAAAACAACCAGGCGTCGGTCGAGTTCAATTTCACGGTCGACCTTACCAGGGTGTTGGTGGCAGCCGTCAGGTGCAATTCCGATTTTCCGGTCACAACCACTTCCTTGTCGGTGTAAGAAGCTACACTGGTAACAGAGTTCTCGAGGTTAATAACCTGGGAAAATGACAGCATGGAACAAAACAGGAAATATAAAAAAGTAATTTTTTTTATCATTTTACCAGGAAATAAGGTTATCTGATTTAAACAAATTCGCGAACGAATGAAATTGTTCAAAATCCACTTCTATTTTTCATGCAAATTTAGGTCTCTTTGCCTATACCTATAGGTGAAAATCCATTCAAAAACGTAGAATAAATTACACAAGGCGTTTAAAAAAACACAATCTGCCTGATTGGGCAAACAAACGTTTTTCATTCGCAAGCAGAACACAACTTTTTGACATGCTACCTCTGGTTCGCGAATAAGTGCCACCCGGGTTTGCCATAAAAAAGTTTTCATTGAAAACAAAGGATTTAGAAAGGAACCTGACAAATATATGAAATTGCCTATTAAATCAAAAGGGGAAATTCAATTCAATAAAACAAACACTTTCGCAGGCATATTGTTTTAACCAATGCCACGACAATTAAGCAACAGAAAAATAAACCATGACATGCTTTGAAACAATGCCTGCCTACTTTGCCAGATAAAAACAATGACCCACAAAAGGCACGGTTGGGAACAAAAGAAGTTTTACAAAACAAACACCCGCGGTATTTTGCCCATAGATTAATGCCTCCAGCATTATTCCTTATGTGGACTTTTATGCCTTTCGCGGCTTGTTTGTTAACTTTAAAATATCAGCATTTAACTCCTTACCAGCTTGTAGGCAGCCCCGAATCGTCGACACACATGGCCTTGCAGAGCTTGACGCAGGTAGCCAACCCTGTCGCCTGGGCCGACTGTCCGCCCAGGTTTGTAATTTCTTCTTTTTGGTTAATCCCATAAGGCCAAAAATGCTGGCTGTCGCCTTTCAACGTTTCGCCGGTAAGCGATTTCAACAATTCGGACGCCTTGGTGCCGGTCCAAACGCCACCAACCACTTTGGCTTGCCAGGCCGAGGTTGTACCTGAACCCATGTAGTGGCAC
>DATGXD010000040.1:0-4238 GCA_035299105.1 Paludibacter sp.
GAGTCGGGCTCCAAAGCCACATTGAGTACCGCATCGGCCGATATGGGTTTAACCTGCAGTTTGTACCCTATGCACCGGAAAGTAAGCGATTTTCCGGCTGGCACCTTGATTGAATACTTTCCCTCGACATTGGTAATTGTACCAACATTTGCCATGCCTTGTACAAATATGCTCACACCGGGCAATGGTTGGCCGTCTTCCTGTGCAGTCACAACACCGGTGACCTGTGAACCCTGTGCTGCCATCCATTGGGTAACAGCCAGTAAAAGGAATAATAAGATTGATTTTTTCATGTGTTGAATGTTTTATGGCGGGAATCAAGTAAACTGGAAGTCGACAATGTCCCCGGCATATAAAAATTAAGTATTTGATATTTAAGTTTCTTAGTATCTAAAAGGCCACATAGAATAAACGGCAGCTTTTTGAACCATGCAAAAATAGGTACTGCGCATCAGGATTGAAAATAAAATGCCACACAAAAATTCAATTCCAGGCATATTTTAGTTCACATTACTACAACAAAAATTTATATATAATTCTGATATTAAGCATGATAAGCATAATACATGTTATTAAACATATTTCACTACCATTTTCTATAGGGGAAAAACAGGAGAAATAACATGCCCCGGCTACCAATTATGGTTGGAATTTGTATCAGAAGCTGCAAGTCGGACCAGAGTGGTTTGCAGTTGGTTTCCATTGATTCCCAACCGGGAATCTGAAAAACCATGTGGCTGGTAAATACCGACGATATTTGCATCCCTCCAAAAATCCAAAACTGATCATATGGTTGCCCGCACAGGAATATTTGCGGACAGACATAAAAAAACCAGCAATCTTGTATCAAAAAACGTTCAGCAAGAATTTGGAACTACTATCGACCGGGTACTTTTCCCAATTTCATAATTTTACAATACCCACATTCACAGTGAATTACAAAGCAAGAATACCGGCTTTGAACTTATTTTTCAGTATATTGGAAAAAGATAGCCCATAAACATGCTTTACAACATGCTTTTCGAACTATCGAAAAGTCCCATTTTTTGTTATTTTTGTGTGCCTTTTTCCGGAAACTCATAAAAAACAATCATATGACAGTACAAGAATTAAAATCAGCTTTCGAATCGGCTTACGGCAAATCAGCCGAAGCAGTGTATTTCTCACCCGGACGTGTAAACCTGATTGGCGAACACACCGACTACAACGGCGGATCGGTTTTCCCATGCGCCCTGAGTTTTGGAACTTATTTGTTGTTGGCTAAAAACGACAAGCAAGCGATGAACTTCAAATCGTTGAACCAACCCGAAATCGTGACACTTGGTTTCGACCAACTTACAACCCCGCTCCAAAAATCGTGGGTAAACTATCCGCTCGGCGTTATCGCCCAGTTCGTGAAGCGCGGCGTGGCCATTACACAGGGTTACGACATGCTAATCTGGGGCAATGTGCCTAACGGTGCAGGGCTCTCGTCGTCGGCAGCCCTCGAAGTGGTGACTGCCTATGCTTTCAACGACCAGCTCGGAACAGGTTTCAACCGCACGGTGTTGGCCCAGATCGGGCAGAAATCGGAACATGAATTCGCGCTCGTAAACTGCGGTATCATGGACCAGTTTGCTTCGGCCAACGGTGCCAAAGACCACGCCATCCACTTGAATTGCGACACGCTGGAATTCGAACTCGTGCCGGTGAAACTCGAAGGTGTGAAAATCCTCATTTCGAACACACACAGCCCCCACAAACTGGATTCAGGAGCTTACAACCAACGTGTAGCTGAATGCAAAAAAGCCGTTGAACAATTGAATACTGTCCGTCCGCTGAAATACTTGGCCGAACTCACCGAAGCTGAATTTAAAGGAATCGAGTCGGCAATCACCGATCCCGTTGCCCACAAACGCGCCCGCCACGTGGTTGGTGAAGTTCAACGCACCTCGGACGCTGTAAAGGCGTTGAAAGCCGGAGACCTAACCCTGTTCGGGCAATTGATGAACGCTTCTCACGCTTCATTGCGCGACGATTACGAAGTTACCGGGCCTGAACTGGATTGCATGGCTGCCGAAGCATGGAAAATCGATGGCGTTATCGGTTCACGCATGACTGGTGGTGGATTTGGTGGTTGCACCGTATCGCTGGTAAAAGACGAAGCCATCGACACTTTCATCAAGGAAGTGGGCGCAGCTTACGAAGCCAAAATCGGCATCAAACCCGAATTTTATATCGCTGAAATCGGCGACGGGGCTTGCAAGATCAATTAATAATTAATAATGCATAATTCATAATTGCCGGATTCGGCACGCAATTTCTTTAATTGTGCATTATGAATTGTGCATTATGCATTAATTAAACCTATGAAAACAGTAAAAGAATTGGAAAAAGAACTAAACGGCAAGCCCGTTTCGCTTTACACGCTTTACAATAAAAACGGTATGTCGGCGGACATTACCAACTACGGCGCCAAAATACTGCGCCTGATGGTTCCCGATAAAAACGGGAAATTCGACGATGTGGTGCTGGCTTTCGACACGTTGGACGAGGTGATTGAAAAAGAAATCTACTTCGGTGCCATTTGCGGGCGCTTTGCCAACCGAATCAAGGATGGCAAGTTCACCCTCGATGGCATTGAATACCAATTGCCGATCAACAACGGCACCAACTCGCTCCACGGTGGTGTGCATGGCTACAACGAAAAGGTGTGGGAAGTAAAAACCGTTACACAACAAGAATTGGTGCTCGAACTGGTTTCGCCCGATGGTGAAGAAGGCTACCCCGGTACGCTGACAGTGACGGCTACCTACTTCTTGTCCGATGAAAACGAGCTAAAAATCCATTACGAAGCTATAACAGACCAACCAACGATTATAGGCTTGACTCAGCATTCGTATTTCAACCTGAAAGGCGCCGGAAACGGAACCATCAAAGACCATTTGCTGCAGGTGAATGCCGACTTCTACACCGTGTTGGACGAATCGTTCGCTTTGACCGGTGAAATCCGCCCGGTGGAAGGTACACCGTTCGATTTCCGCAAGCCAACGCTGGTGGCCGAACGGATTGACGATGAAGCTTTCGTACCTGGCTGGGGGCTGGACAACAACTGGTGTATCCGTAAATCCCAGGCAGGCGAACTGGCTTTGGCCGGCGTGGTTTACGAACCGGTGAGCGGTCGCAAAATGGAAGTGATGACCACACAGCCTGGCTTGCAGGTCTATTCGGGCAACTGGATGGATAAAATTGTGGGTAAGGAAGGTAAGATTTACGACCGCCAGGATGCCATCTGCCTTGAGACACAAGGATTCCCGAATTCGCCCAACGTGCCGTTTTTCCCAAGCCCCGTGCTTCGTCCCGAGGGAAAATACGACGAATGGTGCGTGTATAAGTTTTCAGTGGAATAGTTTTTCGCAATAATTATTCAAATCGTGTTACGGGGCTGCAATAGTTTTGCAGCCCCGTAATTTTTCCTGGTTGGTGAGAACCGGTCGTTTGCCATATAAACAAGGGAGTCCCCGAGCTTGCATTATGTTGGTGGATTCGGGCTTTTTCAATCGATGGGATTGCAATCTAAATATGGCGAGGCAGAGGGGGAACATATAATTATTCTTTTAATACCTTGTTGTGATATTCAATAATAATACTTCATCCTCCCCTTTGAGGGTTGGGGGTTCATTTTACCCCTTTAGGGGGTTAGGGGTCTTCAACGATTCCAAAACCTCACTAATGGATAATTCCGCGCTGCAAACCACCTCGTCGCTGGCACCGTAGAATATTTTTATGGTGTCGCCCTCCACGTAATGCCCGTTGGTAAAAACCACGTGTCCGAAAAATCCGGTCTTTTCGTAGCCGGCAATGGGATCCATGATAGGTTCAAGGCTGCGTGCCAGCACTTTCGACGGGTCGTTCAGGTCGAGCAGCAAAGCGCCCAACCGGTAGCGGTGGTCCTTGTTGGCCCCGTGGTAAATCTCGAGCCAGCCTTCCGGGGTTTTAATCGGCGCCCCTCCGGCCCCAACCCGTGTTTCGTCCCAAAATCCATCGCGCGTGGTGGCAATGCATTTGTGGTTTCCCCAATGCACACTGTCGGGAGAATCGGCCACCCAGATGTAATTCCCTCCGAGCAACGGGCTACTTGGGCGGTGCAAGGCGTAATACATTCCGTTGATTTTTTCCTCGAAAATGGCGCAATCCTTATTATGCGGCGGAAAAATCATTCCCCGCCGTTCGATTTTTTTGAAATCCTTTGTGAAAAT
>DATGXD010000041.1:0-15205 GCA_035299105.1 Paludibacter sp.
AAGTTACTACTAATTAACGGAAGCCGGATAAAATTATGGGAAATATTGAACAATAAGTGGTTCGGTTGGATAAATTCAGTAAGTTTGCAAAAAAAATGCCATGAAGATTCTGCTTGTCACGCCGCCACTAACCCAGTTAAACACAGCCTATCCGGCCACTTGCCAATTGCAGGGCTTCCTCAGGTCGAAAGGCATTGACACGGGACAAATGGACTTGAGCATTGAGTTTGTCCAGAAACTTTTCACATCGACAAAGCTTGGGGAAATATTCGAACTCGCGGCATTAAAAGGCAAGCTTTCAAAGCAAAACCGGAATATACAGTGCCAGGCCGCATTTTATGTCCGCACAATCAATCCGGTCATGCGTTTTTTGAGCGGTGCCGACAACAGCCTTGCCCAACGGTTCGGCAACCGCGACTTTTGGCCGCAAACCAAGCGGATGCCTACGGAAGAAGACCTCGAATGGGCATTCGGCACCATTGGCAACCACGACAGGGCCGTTCATTTATGCACCTTGTTCCTTAAAGACCTTTGTGATTTTATCCGTGAAGCCATCGACCCCAAGTTCGAACTTATCCGGTACGCCGAATCGCTCTGCCTCCGGCTGCCGGACTTCGACCCGTTGGAAGCCGAACTCGAAAAGCCATTGTCGTTTACCGAAAAGCTGATGCTGGAAATTTTCGAAGAACGCATCAACCTGGCTAAACCTGAGTTTGTTGGCTTCAGCATTCCGTTTCCGGGTAACCTTTACAGTGCTTTGCGTTGTGCACAATGGCTGAAAAGCAAATTTCCGCAAATAAAGATTTGCATGGGAGGCGGTTACCCGAACACGGAATTGCGCAGCCTGAACGATTCACGCTTGTTCAACTACATTGATTACCTGATTTTTGACGATGGCGAATTGCCGATTTTGCGTTTATTGACGAACGGCGACTTAATCCGTACAATGTACCGCAACAAGGAGGGCGCCATTGTCAGGGCCAACCTGGAAGGTAGCGAAAATATAGCTTTTGCCGAAATTGGCGTTCCCGACTATGATGGCCTGGTTGAAAATGCATATATCAACCTGATTGAACTGACAAACCCGATGCATGCCTTGTGGAGTAACGGGAGATGGAACAAAATGATGCTGGCACATGGTTGTTACTGGCATAAATGCAGTTTCTGCGATTGCAGCCTCGATTATATTTCCCGTTATGAAACAGCCCCGGTGGAAACGATTGTAGACCGCATGGAAGCCGTGATGAAACAAACCGGCCAGTCGGGCTTCCATTTTGTGGACGAAGCAGCCCCTCCCGCCCTGCTCCGCAAACTTTCGGAAGAAATAATCCGCCGTGGCCTAACGGTTAGTTACTGGACCAACGTGCGCTTCGAGAAATCATTCACCCCGGAACTCTGTTACCTGATGGCACAGTCGGGTTGCATTGCTGTTTCAGGCGGCCTCGAAGTAGCATCGCCCCGTATCCTGTTGTTAATCAACAAAGGGATTACCATTGAAACGGCGGGCGAGAGCATGAAAAACCTGGCCGAAGCCGGAATCATGACCCACGCCTACCTGATGTACGGGTTTCCGACCGAGACTGCCCATGAAACCATTGATTCACTGGAAGTTGTCCGTGAATTCTTCGAAAGGGGATGGTTGCAATCCGCATTCTGGCATCGTTACGCCATGACCATCCACAGCCCATCGGGGCAGCATCCCGAAAGTGTGGATGCCAGGCATTTGCCTTTTGCACCTGGCAATTTTGCCAACAACGAAATCCCGTTTGCCGCGAATCCTGAAATCGACCTGGATTTTTACGGGGAGGGGTTGAATTTGGCAACTTACAATTACATGCAAGGGGCAGGATATGATGTGGAAGTGAAGAACTGGTTCAGGAAAACATCCCGCCCCAAAAAAGGGGAAAACAGATATTGACATTGGTTTATTCCAACAAGATGTTGGGGTACATGGATTGGAGCATGTATAAATAACAAAAAAAACACTTAGAACCTGTTATAAATGCTTTTGAATTAAATCAGTTTCCTGTATTTTTGTTTTTTATCCAAGGAAGCCCGCAGTTGACCCACTTTTTTTTATTTAAACAAAGAAACATGGCACATAAACACGGACATACGCATGGGCATCACGAAAATAATTCCGATGTGAGGAATTTACGGATGGCGTTTTTCCTGAACCTGGTCTTCACGGTTGTCGAAATCGCAGGTGGTTTTTTCACGAACAGTGTGGCCATTTTGTCGGATGCGGTACACGACCTGGGTGACAGCCTTTCGTTGGCCTTAGCCTGGTACTTCCAGAGAATGGCTAAAAAAGGCAGCAGCAGTTTTTATTCCTACGGTTACAAGCGGTTTTCGCTGCTTGGTGCGCTTATCAACTCCATCGTGCTGGTTGTGGGAAGCATTTTCATTATTTCAAAAGCTATTCCCCGGATTTTCGAACCCGAACACAGCACCAATGCAGGCGGCATGGTTCTACTGGCCGTATTTGGAGTGATTGTAAACGGTGCGGCGGTTTTCAGGCTCAACAAGGGCAGTTCGGTCAACGAGAAAGTCGTGTCGTTACACCTGCTCGAGGATGTGCTGGGTTGGGCAGCTATCCTGCTGGGCGCCACAGTCATGTACTTTTTCGAACTCCCGGTCATCGACCCTTTGCTGTCCCTGCTCATTGCCATTTTCGTGCTGTACAATATTTACAAAAACATCCGGCAAAGCTTGCGCATCATTTTGCAGGGAATTCCCGACAAGGTGAGCATCGACGAAATCTACCTTTTGCTGAAGGAGTTCGAACACATCCATGATGCCCACGACCTGCACATTTGGTCGATTGATGGGAATTACCACATCCTTACCGTGCATGTGGTGTTGTCCGATGGTTTTGACTTGAAGAATATAGCCGAACTGAAAAATGCCATCCGCCAGACCCTGGAACTGAAGGGTATCCAGCATGCCACCATCGAAATCGAAACTTTCGATGAAAAGTGCTTGATGGAAGTGTGCGATTGAATCGGGGCAAGGCTTACCCGCTTAGTAAAGTTTATACCAGGGTGTCAACCTAGATTTCCGCCAATCCTACCGTATACTTTTGTTGGGTTCCAGTCCAAATCCTTACCAAACACCATTCTGGTCCCCCGCGAAGCCTCCAAAAAACCATTTTGCATAAGAAACTCGATTCCACACGTATTTTCCGCCGGAAGCACAGCCCTGCCTGTGCCAAGGTATTTGAAGTTCATCAATTCCAAGCCAGCCTTATTCGTGTCTGCAAATATCAACCCTTCCTTCAACCCGGGCAGGTAATAGCCTTCAACTTTCCCGTTATCAACATACAGAAACGAGTTTTCCAAATAACCATTCAAAAGCGACTCCCTGGTTTCGCCGGAAACGGTTTTGTCCAATTCGTAAATTCCGGCACGGTATTTTTCCTCAAATGGAACCACATTCTTCGAAACTGGACGGCCCGCCCACTGTCCCGCCTGCTGGAGAAACACATATTCGGTAACTACCCTGAACCCAGCCTTTACATAAACCGGCTTTCCCAAGTCAGTGGCAATAAGCGAACATGTTTCTATCGAGTCGTCCCCTGCTTTTTTCAAAAAGTAATTTACAATTCCCGAACCGATACCTTTGTTTCTCCAACTGATATGCACAATTATGTGGGCCAACCAGCTTGTGTTCCCAAAAACTATGAATGCGCCAATCCCGGCAATTTTATTTTCCACCACCACCTTAATGGGAGTACAAAATGTCGATTTTATATAGAATTCAAAATCCGGGACTATGTCGCCCCAGTCTTTCGGCTGCAAACCGCGTATCTTGTCTAAATCGTCCAGGGTAATTTGTTCGAATGTCATTGTATGTTTTGATTATGTTTTGATTATGTTTTGATTATGTTTTGAGCCTTGGGTTGCAAAAGGCGGTCATGCCAACCCCGCGGGGAAACGACCGATTATTTTGTCTCCAAAAATACATATTTTCTTCTTTCCAGCAGGTGCATGATTCAATTAAAATGTATTTGGGCAGCTGTCAATTACCCCTGGCTGTAATCAATTATCGTATTTCCCTATCGAACCTTCGCGCTGCAAAAATTGTTACAAAGCATATACAAATTTAAAATCCATAAAAACTTGAATAATATAAAACAACCGGTTGAGAAACGTGATACCGCTCCAACCGAAATGATATTTAAGGATTTTGATCCACGGGAAGATCAGATTCTCCGCATCATCGATAACAACGGCGAAATTCTTGAAAACGATTTTATGCCCGACCTGGACGATGGGGCTATCATTCAGGCCTATAAATCAATGCTGTTTGCCCGTGTGGCCGACAATATGGCGGTTTCGTTCCAACGCCAGGGCCGCATGTACACCTACCCTCCCATTTACGGGCAGGAGGCTATCCAGATAGCTGCCGGAATGATTATGCGCGAAAACGACTGGCTTGCGCCTGCATTCCGCGAAATGGGAATCATGCTGGCAAAAAACGTGACATTGAAAGAAATCTTCCTGTATTATATGGGGAACGAGCAGGGCAGCAAGTTCAGCAAAGCCAAACATGTGCTGCCTATCTGCGTTCCCATCGGTTCGCAACTGCTCCATGGGGTCGGAATTGGCTACTCGGTGAAATACCAGCAGAAAGATGAGGTTGTTTTCCCGTTTATCGGGGATGGCGGCACTTCGGAAGGCGATTTTGCCGAAGCGCTGAATTTTGCCGGGGTATGGAAAGCCCCAGTTGTTTTCACAATCCAAAACAACCAGTATGCCATCTCGGTACCGGTACAGCTACAAACCAGTTCCGTAAACCTGGCCGTAAAGGCCCTGGCGTTTGGAATTCCGGGGGTTAAAGTGGATGGCAACGACTTCTTTGCCATGTATCTGGCCTACAAACAGGCTTTCGAATATGCCAGGGCAGGAAACGGCCCTGTGCTGATTGAAGCGCTAACATACCGGAAAGGGGCGCACACCACTTCGGATGACCCTTCGAAATACCGCACAAGGGAAGAAGAGGAAGAATGGGACAAAACCGACCCGCTGGTTCGCCTGAAGAAATTCATCGACAAAAAAGGAATTTGGAAAGAAGATGAGGAGAAACTGATTGATGAATACAAGGAACAGGTCGACCGGGAATTCTCGGAAGCTGAAAACTCCACGCCTTACCCGTTGGATGATGTGTTCGATTACATGTACACCGACATGCCCGAAATCCTGAAGAAGCAAAAAGCCGATTACCAACAATTCTTAAAATGGAAGGAGAACCGGAAATGAGCGTGATGACTATCGTCCAGGCACTGAACAATGCGCTGGACATTAAGCTTGAAGAAGATAAATCCGTGGTTATGTACGGCGAGGATGTAGGACGCGAGGGCGGTGTTTTCAGGGTAACCGAAGGGTTGCAGAAAAAGCACGGAGCCCACCGCGTCTTCGACTCGCCGTTAGCCGAATCGGCCATTGTCGGGACAGGACTTGGTATGGCCTTGTCGGGGCTTAGGCCCATTGTCGAACTCCAGTTCGATGGTTTCACCTACCCCGCATTCAACCAGATAATTTCCAATGTTTCGAGAATGCATAACCGCTCGCGGGGCATGTACAAAGTACCGATGGTCATCCGTTTCCCCTACGGGGGCGGTATTAATGCATTGGAACACCACTCCGAAAGCCCCGAAGCCTTGTACGCGCACATACCGGGAATGAAGGTGGTAATCCCCTCTTCGCCGCACGATGCCAAGGGCTTGATGATTTCGGCGATTGAAAGCGACGACCCGGTTATATTCATGGAACCCAAACGGATTTACCGTGCTATCAAGCAGGAAGTGGCCGACAACAAGTTTTCCATTCCGCTGGGAAAAGCCAAGGTGTTGAACGAAGGGACGGATGTAACCGTGGTGGCATTCGGCGCCATGATACGCGAATGCCAGCGGGCAATGGCCATGACCAAGGAAGCCTGTATTTCGGTGGAACTGATTGATTTACGGACTATTTACCCCATTGACAAGGAAACCATTGCCACGTCGGTAAAAAAGACAGGCCGCCTGGTGGTTGTGGCCGAAGCGCCCGAATCGTTCGGCATAGGCGGCGAACTGGTGGCCATTGCCAACGAGGAAGCTTTCGAATACCTCGAAGCACCGCCCCGGCGGGTTATGGGTTTCGACACCATAGTGCCATTGGCAAAAGGCGAACCGTATTACATGATTTCAGCCGACAGGATTTTCTATGAGATTGAACGCATCGTCAAATTTTAAACCGAAACAACATGATGTATATTTTTAACTTCCCCGACATTGGCGAAGGACTTGAAGAAGGTACAATCCTGAAATGGCATGTGGTAAAAGGCCAGCAAATTAAAGCCGGGCAAGCCTTGGTAAACATGGAAACCGACAAGATTGTCACCGACATACCATCGCCAAAAACCGGGACCATTGTGCAAGTTTTCGGCAGCGAGGGCGAAACCATTAAGGTCGGAAGCCCGTTGGCCGAAATCGAAATTGAAGGTGTCTCGGGTGCGGAGGCGGTTGCCGAGGCAAAAGAACCACAAACCAAAGAAACTATAAAAGTACACCCGGAAGAAGAAGGTGCAGGTGTGGTGGGAACCATGGAACTTGCAGGGAACAATGCCTACATGCCGGCCAGCAACGAAGGACATGAAGACCAGCCAAAGGCAGAAGAAAAAAAAACGGCCACGAAAGCTATTTCAACTCCCCTGGCCCGCGCCATGGCCAAGGATATGGGAATTGATATCAACCAGGTAAACGGTACCGGTCCTTCGGGCAGGGTGACCAAAGAAGATGTTGAAAACTACAAGACGACAGGACGGACTGACGAAAAGGCAAGGAAAACCGAAACCCACCTCGCTCCTGCCCCGCCCGCAGAAGCTGTAACATACGAGCCCTTGTCGCAAATCCGTAAAACCATTGCGCGGAACATGCTGAATTCGAAACAAAGCACGGCACACATGACGCTTTTCGAAGAAGTGGAAATATCGGAATTGGTAAAAACCAGGGAAAAATTCAAGCAGAAAACGGCTGCCGAAAACACCAAGCTGACCTACCTGGCCTTTATCGTGAAGGCAACCGTCGGCGCGTTGAAGAAATTCAGGCAGTTGAATTCGCAGATTGATGTTGAAAACGACCGGATGATTTACCATAACCGTTACAACATCGGTATAGCGGTGGATACGCCCGAAGGCCTGGTTGTACCGGTAATAAGGGATGCCGACCGGCTTTCGTTGCTGCAGGTGGCTCAAAAAATATCCGAGATATCCGAAAAAGCACACGGCCGCAAGCTGGCACTCGAGGACATGCGCGAAGGTACGTTTACGATTACAAACTACGGTTCGATTGGAGGCATTTTTGCCACTCCGGTTATCAATTTCCCGCAAACCGGGATCCTGGGCGTTGGACGGATTGTGAAACAGCCGGTTGTAAAGGGCAACGATATTGTGGTGGGAAGTGTGTTGCCGCTTTCGCTGTCGGTCGACCACCGGATAGTCGATGGCGCCGAAGCATCGAGGTTCATGAACCATATCCTGGAATTGCTGGGCGACCCGGTAATGATGGTATTGGAATAAATGTACGCCGGTCCCCAACCCCTTGAAAGGGGGATATTTCCCGAATACGGTTTCCAAAGTTTTAAAACCTTGAAAACACCCATTAACTAAAAACATCAAACAATAAAAAAAAATTACCATGGATTACGATGTAATAATAATTGGAGCAGGCCCTGCCGGTTATGTGGCAGCCATCCGGGCCGGGCAAGTTGGATTGAAAACAGCATTGATTGAAAACAAATACATGGGTGGCATGTGCCTAAACTGGGGTTGCATATCCACCAAAACATTGCTCGAAAGCGCCAAAGTATTCGACAAAATAAAACATGCCGACGAGTTTGGCATCGATGGGATTTTCGAACACAACATTTCATTCAACTGGGAAAAGGTAAAGGAACGCTCGAAAAGCATTTCGGGCAAACTTACATCCGGCATAAGCTTTTTGCTTAAAAAGAACGGGGTTGATGTAATCTACGGCCAGGCTAAAATTAACAACAGGAAATCCATTACAGTTAACGACCAGCATATCGAAGCGGGCAATATTATTATTGCCACCGGGTCAAAGCCACTTGCCATGGACCAGTCATTTGCAAACGCCCCCGTGGTTGATGTGGAAAATTTGTTTTCCATCGACTCCATTCCGAAAAATATTGCCGTCACCGGAAACCACATTTCATCAGTTGAACTTTCCCAGTTCTTTAAATTGATTGGACGGAAAGTAACCCTGGTTACCAATAGCGAGCATTTCCTGCAAGGACTGGATAACCACCTGATTGAATTCATCAAAAACAAATTGGAAACCGAAGGCATCGAACTTTTGGCCAACAAAGCCGAGCGGTACGAGAACGGCCACTTGCATGCGGGCAACAAAAAAATAGAATGCGAACTGATTGTCAATTGCAATTCGCGCAAAGCCTGCCTGCCCGAAACCGAAACACCGTTCGAACTCACCGAAGCCGGCTTTATAAAAACGGACAACCACTTCGAGACAAGCCTGGATGGTGTCTTTGCCATCGGCGATGTTACCGGGAAAAGTTTCCTGGCACTCACCGCATCGGCCCAAGGCATACATGTGGTGAATTATTTGAAAGGCATAAAAGCCGACTTCGACACCACCCATTTCCCAATCAACGTATACACCAATCCCGAAATTTCGCAAGTTGGAATGACCGAACAGGCTATAATCGATGCGGGAATCGACTACAAAGTGAGCAAATTCTCGCTCTCTGCCAACGGGAAAGCCCTGATCGAAGGGAACACCGAAGGATTCTTCCGCATGCTTTCGCACAAAAAATACGGGCAGGTGCTTGGAGTCCAAATAGTTTCGGCCAACGCCACCGACATGATTGCCGAAGCCAATGCCCTGATGAGCGTGGAAGGCTCGATATACGACATTGCCAAAACCATCCACGCCCATCCCACTATCTCGGAAATCTTCATGGAAACAGGATTTGATACAATCGGCAACTGACAATTAACAATCAAGAACCCCGCCACAATAGGCACAATAGCTTCTTTTAGAATTCCTACTGCGCCTATTGTAGTTTAAACCCCCATTTACCTTACCATGAACTACACTTTGCCCGACATACATCTCCTCGACACATCGAACCGGCAATACCTCATCTGGATTCCCGACAAACCCTACATTGTACTCGGTGCATCCAACCGTGCCGAAGATGCCTTGTTTCTCGAGAATGTAGCGCGGGATAATATCTCCGTAATGAAACGGCCTTCGGGAGGACAAACGGTAATGCTAACCCCGAACAACCTCGTTATTTCGGTGATTTACACGAACCCGGAAAGTGTTCAGCCAAAATCGGTGTTCCAACAAGTCAATTCCTTAATCCTCTCGGTCCTGGAACAAGCCGGGGTGCAAAACCTGGCACAGGACGGTATTTCCGACATATCGATATCCGGGAAAAAAATACTTGGTTCCTCTATTTACCGGAACAAAAACGCATTGCTCTACCATGCCGTACTCAATATGGCCGAACCGGCGCAAACCTTTGAAAAATACCTAAAACATCCCTCCCGCGAACCCGGTTACCGCAAGGGGAGGAAACACAGCGAGTTTGTCACTTCACTCAGGGAAAATGGTTTTTCGGGAAGTTTTTATTATCTTTCAGCCCAATTATCCCAAACTTTCGAAGCCACATTCGCTCCATGATGCCATTTAACACCGAACGGGAAGAAACCAAGCATTTCCTCGACCACCAAACCCTACGCTTTAATCGTCCGGATTTTATTTCATCCGACCCTATACAAGTCCCCCACCGCTTTTCCCGCAAAGAAGATATCGAAATTGCCGCCTTCCTCACCGCCACCATTGCCTGGGGACAACGCAAAAGCATTATCGCCAACGCCATCCGCCTTATGGGTTTCATGGACAATATGCCTTATGATTTTTTGGTGGAAGCGGATCCCGAAGACTGGGAAAGGACTGCGAAATTCGTCCACCGCACCTTCAATGGCAGCGACTGCCTGTTCTTTTTGCACAGCCTGAAAAACATTTACACGCAACACCAGGGATTGGAAGCTGTTTTCACAGCTGGCTACCAACTGGACAATACGGTTTTTGCCGCCCTGAAACATTTCCGTGCGGTGTTTCTTTCCATTCCACACGAAGCAAGGGTAGAAAAACACGTTTCGTCCGTGGCGGCCAACTCATCGGCCAAGCGGCTGAACATGTTCCTGCGCTGGATGGTGCGCAACGACGAAAACGAAGTGGATTTTGGCTTGTGGAAAAACATCCCCACATCGGCCTTGATGCTTCCACTCGATGTGCATTCGGGGAACGTTTCGCGGAGCCTGGGACTTCTGAAACGCCAGCAAAACGATTGGAAAGCGGTGGAGGAAATAACCGCGGTGCTCCGCAGTTTCGACCCGGTCGACCCGGTGAAATACGATTATGCACTTTTCGGGATCGGAGCTTTTAAGGATACCGGGGTTTTGGCGTCTGTGCCTGGATTGTAGCAAGCAGACAAGGACGTAACCGAATATATGGATTATAACAACATGGCATTATTATGAATAAAGAAACGAACACACCTGGCGCTGGCAACAAGATTATCGAATGTGTTCCCAATTTCAGCGAAGGGAACAACCCGGAAATACTCAACCGCATTGCACACGAAATCAAGTCGGTCGACCAGGTAAAACTCATCAATATCGACCCAGGCAAAGCCACCAACCGAACAGTTTTCACCTTTGTCGGAACGCCCGAAGCGGTTTGCGAAGCTGCTTTCAGGGCTGTAAAAACCGCTGCCGAACTCATTGACATGAGCAAGCACCACGGAGAGCATCCGCGTTTTGGCGCTACCGACGTGCTTCCGCTCATTCCCGTTCGGGGAGTCACCATGTCCGAAACCGTCGAATACGCCCGCAAACTGGGCAAACGCATTGCCAGTGAACTCGGGATTCCAATTTACTTCTACGAATTTGCCGCCACCGAGGAAAAGCGCCGGAACCTGGCCAACTGCCGTGCCGGTGAGTATGAAGGTCTGCAGCAAAAGCTGGCCGACCCGGCCTGGAAACCCGATTGCGGCCCGGCCGAATTCAACGAAACCGTGAAAAAAACCGGGGCCATCGCCTTGAGCGCCCGCAATTTCCTGATAGCATACAACGTGAACCTCAACACCACTTCCACCCGTTGGGCAAATGCCATCGCATCCGACATTCGCGAAAAAGGCCATTTAAAACGCGATGGCCATTCCTCGACAGGAAAAATTGTCCGCGACGAACATGGAAACCCGGTTTACACCCCGGGATTGTTGAAAGGAGTAAAAGGAATAGGCTGGTATATAGAGGAATACGGCATTGCGCAACTGTCGTTCAACATCACGGATATTGAAGCTGTTTCGATGCACCAACTGTTCGAATTGGCTTGCGAGCGGGCGGCAGTGCGGGGAATCCGGGTTACAGGCTCGGAGTTGGTTGGTGTTGTCCCGTTGAAGGTGCTGCTGGATGCCGGGAAATACTTCCTTCGCAAGCAACACCGCTCCACAGGTATTCCCGATATGGAAATTTTGAAAATTGCCGTAAAATCGATGGGACTGGACGAACTTGCCCCCTTCGATCCCAAAAAGAAAATCATCGAATACCTGGTTGAAGAACCTCAAAAGAAAACTGTTGACCTAAGCCTCGAAAAGTTCACTTATGAAACCGCTTCCGAATCGGCCGCACCCGGCGGGGCCTCCATTGCTGCCTGCATAGGTGCGTTGGGAGCCGCTTTGGGAACCATGGCAGCCAACCTTTCGGCCAACAGAACAGGCTGGGAAGAACGCTGGGAAGAATTCTCCGGCCAGGCCGAAAAAGGAAAACTGTATTACGAAGAATTGTTGCGGCTGGTCGATGAAGGCACCGCAACCCTCCATTCCATCACGAATGCCTTCAGGCTGCCGCAGAAAAACGAAGACGAAAGGAAACACCGCCACGAAGTCATCCAGAAGGCAACACATCTGGCCGTGGCAGTCCCGTTCAGGGTCATGCAGGCAAGTTACAACTCCATGGATTTAATGCTTGAAATGGCCGAAAACGGGAATCCACATTCGGTTTCCGATGCGGGAATTGGCGCACTGGCAGCCCGCTCGGCCGTACTGGGCGCAGCGCTGAATATCCGCAACATCGCCTCCGGGCTCGATGACAAGGACTATGTATCGGTGCTATTCGACCAGGTAAATGCACTTGAAAAGGCTGCCATTGAAAAGGAAAACAGGATACTGGAAATAGTGAACAGGAAGATAATCCAGTAAAAATCCTGTCCCGCCTGGGCCGTGAAAGAAACTTTTCCAAAGTACTGCGCTTTGGAAAAGTTCAAAAAAGCCATCAACGACAAAGAAGCCCGCCTTAGTTAACCTCAACCTCTTCTCCCGCCCCCGGTATCTCGATGTTTACGAATCCCGACTCGTGGAGATAGTTGGCATAAGCCTGCTGCACATCGTATTCACCATGCACCAGGAATGTTTTATTTATCTTGGAAGGATCCTGGCAGGACAAGAACTCCCGCATTTCCACGTAATCGCCATGGCCGGAAAATGCTTCTATCTTGGAAATTTCCGCCTTGATCTCGTATTCGACACCAAAAATCGAAATGGATCTCAAACCTGGCTCTTGAATCCTGTAGCCCAATGTATTAGGAGCGCAATAACCCACTATCAGGATGGTATTCCTGGGATCGGAGATATTATTGGCAACATGATGCTTGATTCGTCCGGCTTCCATCATTCCCGATGAAGAAATAATGATACAAGGTCTCTGGTATGAATTCAGGGCTTTCGATTCCTCCACCAGTTTTATCATATGCACCGAGTTAAACCCAAACGGGTCGGTGTCATATTTCATCACCTCGTTCACCTCCTTGTTCATGCATTCGGGATGAAGCCGGAATATATCGGTAGCATTTACCGACAACGGGCTGTCAATGAACACCTCAACCTTAGGGAGTTTTCCCTTGTTATACAAATTGTTCAGCACAAAAATGATTTCCTGCGTGCGTCCAATGGAAAATGAAGGGATAATAAGCTTCCCCTTTTTTTCCACACAAGTGTGGGTTACTATTTTGTACAAATCGTCTTCCTTTTCATTTTCTTCCGAATGCCTCCGGTTGCCGTAGGTCGATTCGGTAATCAGGTAATCGCATTGGGGAAACGGATCGGGCGCTTTCAGGATTTTGTTGTGCCGCCGCCCGATATCCCCCGTGTAGGCGATATGGATTTTTTTACCGTCCTCAATTAATTCCAAATTCACTACCGAGCTGCCGAGCATATGACCCGAGCAAGTGAATTTCACATTGATTTTATCGTTGATATAAAACCGCCTGTCGTAAGCCACACCAATGAACAGCTTCATGCAAGCTTCTGTATCATGCTGGTTGTAAATCGGTTCAATCGGTGGAAGTCCTTTCCGTGCCCGTTTCTTGTTGAACCATTTCATATCACTTTCCTGTATGTGCCCGCTGTCGGCCAGCATAATGGCACACAGGTCGCGGGTGGCATTGGTGCAAATCACCGAACCGCGGAACCCCTGGCGATACAGGTAAGGTATCAGCCCCGAATGGTCGATATGCGCGTGTGAAAGCAGCAGGTAATCGATGGTTGCCGGGTCGAACCCCAGGTTTCGGTTCATGGCATCGGTCTCAAGGCCTTTACCCTGGAACATGCCGCAATCCAACAAAATCCGTTTCCCTTCGTTGGTGGTAATCAAGTGCTTGCTGCCCGTCACCTCGCGTGCAGCGCCGATAAATTTGATTTTCATACAGTATTACATTTCAAAACATTAACAAAACACAAGTATTCATGCTTAAAAATCCAAAGCTATGGATTTTATTTTAAAAGCCAATGAAAACAACCGGATTTTTGGAGGAAAAATCCGGCTGGCAAAAGGCGCAGGGTCGAGAAATGCTGTCCATGGAGCAAAACCCCTGAAACTCTTAGGTCGAACTTCCACGTTCAAAACCAAACATGGGACAAGCGGCAGTTATTTGCCTGCCCCGTGAATTGCCCGGCGTAGCACGTAAAAATATGATTTCATGATAAATAACCTAATTTTGCCATCTCTGCATTGCAAAATGGAAATTAATTGTTACTTTTGCGCTTTCGAAGTACCATGGAAGCGTTCTACAAAACACATAAATATTTAGTTGAACACGTACAATCCCCTGTCAGGCGGATTTTGATGGACGAAATCGACTGGTCGCACCGGTTGATAGGTGTCAAGGGAAGCCGCGGAGTGGGTAAAACCACCTTTCTGCTGCAATACGCCAAGGATCAATTCGGAACGGACCGGAGCTGCCTGTACGTCAACTTCAACAACTTCTACTTCACAAAACACACACTGGTGGAGTTTGCCGGTGAATTTTGCGCACAAGGTGGGAGAACCTTGTTGCTCGACCAGATTTTCAAATACGAAAACTGGTCGAAGGAACTGAGGGAATGTTACGAGCGGTATACCGGTTTGCATATTGTGTTTTCGGGTTCTTCGGTTATGAGGTTGATTGAAGACAACCAGGACTTGCAGGATGTGGTGGCGCTATACAATTTGCGCGGGTTTTCGTTCCGGGAGTTTTTAAACCTTCAATCCGGGGCTGCCTTCCCAACCTACAGCCTGGAAGAAATACTGCAAAACCATGTAGCAATTGCCGACGGGATCTGCCGGCAGCTCAATCCGCTGGACTATTTCCAAGCTTACCTGCACCATGGTTATTATCCTTTTTTCCTCGAGAACAGGAATTTCTCGGAAAACCTGCTGAAAACTATCAACATGATGCTGGAGGTAGACATCCTGCTCATCAAGCAAATAGAACTGAAATACCTGGCAAAAATCCGCAAATTATTGTACCTGTTGATGTGTGCTTCCCCCGGAGCGCCAAACGTGAGCCAGCTGAGCAAGGAAATTGAAACCTCGCGGGCAACCATCATGAATTACATCAAATACCTGAAAGATGCGCGGTTGCTGAACACGCTGTATTGCGAAGGCGGGGAATATCCGAAGAAACCGAACCAGGTATATGTCCATAACACAAACCTGCTGCATGCTTTCAACCAGGAACAAATAGACAAAAACGCCGAACGCAAAACTTTTTTTTACAACGCTTTGCGTGCAAGGCACAAGGTGAACCTGGGCAAATACCAGCTCGATTTCTGTATCGACCAGCAATACCATTTCA
>DATGXD010000042.1:0-4760 GCA_035299105.1 Paludibacter sp.
TACCTTAGGCATTTTGCCATCGACCAACGATTCCACAACGCGGATACCCATTAAAGGTGTTGCATACACCGGGATAAAACGGCCTAACACCACCCAAACGACACTCCCGATAAAAAACACCAGCAACAAATTCCGGACAAAACGGACGAAACGCGGCCACAATGGCCTGCGTGTTTTTTTCGATTCCCTTATTTCTTCTATTTCTTCATTCATATTCCGCAATAAAAAAATCAGATTAAGCGGAAACGCACACGCCAACGGCCGCTTTCAAAGTCGTGGCTTATTATTTCGAATTTACCCAGTTCAGAAGTATTCTGCACGTGCTGCCCTATACAGGCACAGGCATCATAATCACCCACACGGACAATGCGCAGTGTGTCAGATGCCGCGGCCGATAGTTTCGACAAATCAACGACATTGGCAGCATCCTCCCGGGTCATCAATTCATCGTACACAGGCAAATGGCTGTCGATAACCTCGTTTACTTTTCGGACGATTTCGGCCAGCTGGGCTTCGGTAGGCGCTTCGGCCAAAAGGTAATCGCATTTACTTTTCTTCCGTTCGATGTGGGCGTTCACCGAGCGGCTGCACCCGAAAATCCGCACCATGGTCTGGTTCAGGATATGCTCGCAGGTATGCATCGGCTCGTTGTATTGTTTTTTGGGTTCGTTTAAGAGGGGCTGTTCCATTTTAAATTTTAATTTGTTGCAAAGATAATCAATAGGTTTGAAATGATTAAACTTTAAAATCAATCGACAAAAGGCACTTGTTGTTAATTTATTGCCCGGCATATAACCTGGCATATAAAATGAATCATAGTGGTGGTATGATTTGGGGTGAAGACCGCAATCTTTTTGGATTTCACCATTACATTTTAAAAATAAAAATTCTCAACTTACCGGGAGAACGTTCACTCTTCCGCCAGATTGAGAAAATTGCAGGTGAATTTTCATAAATGGCTTTTGAACTCCATGAACTTACAACCAGTACTTTCTGTTTTACAACTATGAAAAAACCAATAACCAAACAACCACCACTATGAAAATTGCGAAAGAAGATATTGAAGTAAAAATGCAGATTCCGGGAGCAGTAGTGCGCCAACATACTGATTTTGGGGATGCTACCGGATTGGGAAAAATCAGCGGGGAATATTTCAGCCTATCGGCTGGAGTTGACACCACGCCGCTTTTCGTTGGACTGGAAGGCGATATGTGCCAGTGCCCGCATTGGGGTTATGTGCTGAAAGGGCAACTTACCACCACCGACGCCCGGGGAAACGAAGAAACAGTGGGCGAAGGTGAACTTTTCTACTGGCCATCGGGACATAATGTAAAGGTAAACCAGGATGCCGATATAATCATGTTCAGTCCGCAAGAGCAACACACGCCGGTAATCAACCACATGAGGAGCATGGCGGAACAAGCAAATGCCTGATTTTTCACAATAAGATTAAAAAAAAGCCGGATAACTCAATCATTGAATTATCCGGCTTTCCTCTGTATTAATACCTTTTCTTTCCTCCACTTTTCCGGCTGCTACCGCCTGAACGGCGGTCGCTTCTGTCGCGGTCGCGCCAAGGCCTGTCCCCACCCCCTGCACTGACATAGGTGCTAGATTCGTATCCGCCACCCCGGTTGCTGTCGCGGTAGCTGCCGCCGGAGCGCGAGCCACCCGATTTCCCCTGCGAACGGTATTCGGGTTTGCCACCGCCTTCGAACGATTTGCTGCCCTTGGCTTCGGTCACCTGTATGTCCGATTCTTTGGCAAATGCCGTCACTACTTTTTCCACCTGGTCGGCAAAAACATCGAAGAATGTAAATTTATTGGTCACCTCGATGGAGCCAATGCTAATGGATTTGTCGCCCGTAACATCGTTGATAATACCGAGGAAACGTTTCGGGTTGATGCCTTCGCGGTCGCCCACGTTCATTTTCAGGCGCACACGGTTGCCGGTTTTACCGCCACGCTCGCCCTTGCCGCCACGCTCAGCCCTTTCGCCACGTTCGCCATGTTCCCGGCGGTGCTCGTGGTAGTTCAGGTCTTCGGCATCCTTGTAATAATCGAGGAAGCGGTTGAATTCGAGCGAAACGAAGCGTTTCAGGACTTCCTCTTTCGACAGGTATTCGAGCTGCTTCATAATCTGCGGCATGTATGGCTCAATCTGCTCATCGCTCACTTCCACATTCTCCATGCGGTCAATCATGAAAAACAATTGTTTCTTGCAGACTTCGAGCCCGTTGGGGATTTGCTGTTGCTCGAATGTTTTCTTGAGCATACGCTCAATATCCTTGATTTTGAATTTTTCCTTGGAATGGATAATGGAAACCGACACGCCTTTCTTGTTGGCACGACCTGTACGGCCGCTCCGGTGGGTGTATACTTCCACATCGTCGGGCAGGTTGTAGTTGATCACATGCGTGAGGTCGCTCACATCCAACCCGCGCGCAGCCACGTCGGTAGCCACCAGCAACTGGATGTTGCGGATGCGGAATTTCTGCATCACGGTGTCGCGCTGTGCCTGCGAAAGGTCGCCGTGCAATGCATCGGCATTGTAACCGTCGTGCATCAGCTTATCGGCCACTTCCTTGGTTTCCTGGCGGGTGCGGCAGAATACGATCCCGTAGATATCGGGGTTCAAATCGACAATTCGCTTCAAGACCAGGTAACGTTGTTTTGCCTGCGAAATGTAGTATATATGCTCCACGTTTTCGGATCCCGAGTTGCGTGTCCCGACCGTAATTTCCTCGAAATCCTTCATATAGCGTTTGGCTATATTGGCAATTTCCTTGGGCATGGTTGCCGAGAAAAGCATGGTCCGACGAGTTTCGGGGGTTCGTTCGAGGATGGTTTCTATATCCTCCTTGAAGCCCATGTTCAGCATTTCGTCGGCTTCGTCGAGCACCAGGAAGTCGATAGCCCCGAGCTGGATTTTCCCACGCTCGATCAGGTCGATCAGTCGCCCCGGAGTTGCCACAATGATTTGCGGGGTAGAATCGAGTTGTTTAAGTTGCTTGCGGATGTCTTCACCGCCATACACGGCAACAACCCGCAGGTTGCGCATGTATTTGGAATAATTGGTGAGGTCGTTCGAAATTTGGATACAAAGCTCGCGTGTGGGAGCCAGCACCAAGGCCTGGACTTCCCTTCGGGCAGTATCAATCATGTTCAACACAGGCAGGCCGAAAGCGGCTGTTTTTCCCGTACCAGTCTGTGCCAGAGCCACCAAGTCGGTAGTTTGCTCAAGCATGAACGGGATAGTTTTTTCCTGTACGGGCATAGGTTGCTCGTACCCAAGTTCTTCGATGGCCGATATGATATCGTCCTTCAAATTCAGTTCTCTAAATGTCATTTTGTAGTTTTTAGTACACGTTTTTGAGCAGTCATCCGTCGGTTAATTTCATTCGCTAATGAAAACGTGTACCTTGAAGGCAAGCAACCTGCATCGATAAAGCAGTGAAATTCGGATATTTACTCGAAACGCATAGTCGTTTGTAAATCGGGCGCAAAGGTACGGAAAAAATTCCGATTTACCATAGGCAATGAGACAAAATAAATAACCGGCGGGAAAAATAAAACGCTCCATTTTTGAACGGAGGTGAGGCTCGACTGATGGAAGAAAGTTTTCCATTTGGATTATTGAAATTTTTCACTAATTTTGCAAACGAATTATCAAAAAAGCATAGTGCTGAAAATCAAACAATTATTATAATATAAATTTATGAAATCCATGACTAAAAGTCCTTTGCAGATTGCACGCGCCCATTACGAGCCTAAATTGCCAGCCGCATTCAAAGGCAATGTAGTACTCAAAGAGGGTGCAGCCACCGAATCGGTTGCCGACCAGGCAGACATCAAACAACTTTTCCCCAACACTTACGGCATGCCGCTGGTTACTTTCGAACCAGGCGCGAAAAAAGAATATCCCGTTGTTGGAGTGGGTGTGATTTTATCGGGCGGACAAGCCCCGGGCGGACACAACGTAATTTCAGGTTTATTCGATGGGCTTAAAGCCATGAACCCCGAAAACAAATTATACGGATTCCTGGGCGGTCCCAGCGGGCTTGTCGACCACGAGTACATGGAATTGAGCAAAGAAATAGTGGACGAATACCGCAATACCGGTGGTTTCGACATTATCGGTTCGGGCCGTACCAAACTCGAGGAAGAATGGCAATACGAAAAAGGCGCTGAAATTTGCAAAAAACTGGGTATCAACGCTATTGTTATCATTGGTGGCGACGATTCGAACACGAATGCCTGTGTGTTGGCCGAATATTATTCACAAAAGAACGCCGGAATCCAGGTAATAGGCTGCCCGAAAACCATTGATGGTGACTTGAAAAACGACATGATTGAAACATCGTTTGGGTTCGACACGGCTTGCAAGGTTTATTCCGAATTAATCGGGAACATCCAGCGCGACGCCAACTCGGCTAAAAAATACTGGCACTTTATCCGCCTCATGGGCCGTTCGGCTTCGCACATTACGCTCGAATGCGCATTGCAAAGCCAGCCCAACTACTGCATTGTGTCGGAAGAAGTGGAAGCTAAAAACATGACGCTAAACGAAGTGGTGGAAGACATTGTGGGTGTGATTGTAAACCGTGCGAACCACGGGCTCAACTTCGGCACAATCCTGATTCCCGAAGGGCTGATCGAGTTCATCCCGGCCATGAAAAAACTGATTGCCGAACTGAACGACCTGCTGTCGCACAACGAGGACTTCAACGCGCTGAACACCGACGATGAAAAACGCCAGT
>DATGXD010000043.1:0-3468 GCA_035299105.1 Paludibacter sp.
AAACCTATTAGAATGCTAAAAAATGGCAGAATGGCGAAAAGCTATTTCAAATATGGTTTGACATTTATTGCCTCTAGACTTTTAAACGTTGATTTTCAATCAAATGTAGATGTTTTCAAATTTTTGTCATGTACTTAGAAAGAAATATTTTATTTCAATGACAAGAAAAATGAATGTGACTTTGTCATGGTCGAAAATGGTTTAGTGACAGAAGTGGTACAGGTATGTTATGAACTTACACACGACAATCAGGAGCGGGAGTTTAATGGACTTAATGCGGCAATTAGTACCCTCAAACCACAAAAAGCAAGTGTTATTGCTTTTAACTAAACTAATAGCTATTTGTACAATGAATTGTTAGTTAATATTATCCCGTTTTACAAAATGTTTTAGAATGGACTGATTAAAGAAAAACCAGAAAAACGGACTTGCCCTTGTTGGGGTAAGTCCGTTTTTTTTAATGTGTCCTCATTAGCCATTTTGCCGGTAAAATAGCCATATTTTCAAATGTTATCCCGAATAAGGGAAGATTTGCCTTTTAATAATGCAATAACTTTCAGATTTAAGCAAGTCTATTTTGTTTAATAATGTTCAATCCGGCTGAAACTCGGAAATCTTTGTTGTAATTTTGCAACATCTTTCATTTGACTCCAATTTATGATAAAAGGTTCTTTCTTTATCCTGCTGTTCTACTTCCTGGGCGAACTGCTGAGTAAACTTATCCATGGCTTTATACCGGGGAGCGTGTTGGGCATGGTTTTGCTGTTTCTCGCGCTTTTTTTTAAAGTGATAAATCCCGAAAGCGTGAAAGTCACGGCCACAACTATTACCAAGAATATGGCCGTGTTTTTTGTCCCGGCAGGAGTGGGCTTAATGGTTTACGCCGGGCTGGTTTCGAAATCGTTGGCGGCTATTCTGCTGGCCATTGGCGGTAGCACCATCCTCACCATGCTCACAGTTTCACTTATCCAGGAAAGATTCGAAAAGCAAAAGAAAGGGAAAGACCAATGAGCAAACTGATGGACATTATCCGGCCTTATATTTCGAACGAGGTTTTCCTGCTGGCATTGGTTATGGGTACTTTCCTGCTGGGTATTTATGTTTACCGCCGCACAAAAATCACGTTTCTGCAACCCTTGCTTATTTCCATGGTTATCATTATCCCGTTCCTGAAAATTACCGGGATCGATTACCATACTTTTTATACCAATACACGGATGCTGCATTTCATGCTGGGGCCAAGCGTGGTGGCGCTGGGATATGTGCTGTATGAACAAATTGAACATATCAAAGGGAATGTGGTTTCAATCCTGACTGCGGTTTTCGTGGGTAGCATTGTGGGTATTGTGAGCGTGGTGCTGATTGCCAAGGTGCTGGGTGCGGACAAAATACTGGTGGCATCGCTCGCCCCCAAGTCGGTGACCACACCAATTGCCATTAGCCTGGCCGAGAAAACAGGTGGCGTACCGGCATTGGCAGCTACCTTTGTAGTTATCTGTGGTATTTTTGGTGGGGTAATAGGGCCAATATTGCTCAGGAAAACAGGTATCGAAAGTGAAATTGCCAAAGGGTTGGCCATGGGGTCGGCCTCGCATGCGTTGGGTACTGCCCGGGCTATGGAAATGGGCGCTTTGGAAGGTGCTATCAGCGGGCTGGCTATCGGAATCATGGGAATCATGACCGCGTTGCTTATTCCTTTTGCCCAGATGTTGTTCTGGAATGGATAAGCCAAGTGGATGGACAAGAACCAGGGGTTGTTGTTAAAATAAAAAGGTTGCTGTTTAAAAATAATAAAACTTAGTTTTTTGCAAAAAGGGTATGAAAACAAAAATTGTAATTGCAGGACTTGGCGGGGTAGGAGGGTATTTTGGCGGATTGCTGGCAAGGCGCTATGCTGATGACCCGATGGTGGAAATTTATTTCCTGGCACGGGGCGAGCATCTGGAAAAAGTGCGGGATAATGGACTCACACTCATAACCGAAACTGGTACGTTCATTGTCCACCCTGCATTGGCAACCGATAATGTGGATGAAATAGGAGTTTCGGATTATATTATCCTCTCCACCAAAAGCTATGACCTTGAAGCTACGGTAAAACAGGTGAAACCCCTTGTAGGTGCCGGCACGGTTATTTTACCCTTGCTCAATGGCATCGACAATTCGGAGAGGATCAGGGCTTTATTGCCCGGGGTCGAAGTCTGGGACGGTTGTGCCTACATTGTGGCCCGCAAAAAGGAACCGGGCGTAGTCGAGAATTCAGGCAAAGTACACCGGTTGGATTTTGGTTACGAGTATGGAAAATCGGACGAACGATTACGGGCTTTCGAGCAGTTGCTGAGAAATGCAGGGATTGATGCTACATTCCATTTAGATATCCTGAAAGCCATTTGGACTAAGTTTTTCTTTATTTCCTCCACGGCAACGCTTACTTCGTATTTCAATGTGGGTTTCAGGGGCTTGATCGACGATGAAAACCGGAAAAACACATTGGCTGGTATTCTGGATGAACTAATGCGGGTAGCCCGAGCCGAAAATGTCCGCATCGACTCGGACCAGGTGGAGAAAATCATTCGACAATTGGAAAAACTCCCGGATGATTCAACGGCATCGATGCACAGCGATTTCCTGGCCGGGAGCGATACCGAACTGGAAACCCTGACAGGTATCGTCCTCCGGTTGGGTCAAAAGCACGGGTTGCCACTTCCGCTTTACCAGGCTGTATATACCGACCTCCGCAAACGAATGAACCCGTAAGTTTGTCATTTGTTCCTGGTCACAGTTCAATAATCCTGATTTCGGATGTGACTTCAATGGCTTTCCGGTAAAGCGCACCCACACCGCAATATGATTCTTCCGACATTTTCACCGCTTTTTCAAGTTTGTCGAGCGGCAGGTTTTTACCCGTGAATTCGTAAATGACATGCATCCTATGGTAATGCCTGGGGTTGCTGTCGGTCACATCGCCCTGGACTTCGATATTGCATTTCTCGATTTCCACCCGCATTTTTTTCAGGAGATGGACTATGTCCATGCCAGTACAGCCACTGAGGGCTACCAATTGCAGTTTTTTCGGGCTTGGCCCCGAATCCATGCCTCCACTTTCAGGGTTTGTGTCCATTATTACTTTATGGCCGTCCACATCGGCTTCAAAGGTCATGTTTCCTTTCCATTCTGTTCTGATAACGTGTTTGTCCGACATACTTATTGGTGTTTCTGGCTTAGCCTGGTGAATTGTTGCCCCAAATGTAAATGTTTTATTCTTAAAATTAAAGTCATTTCAAAAAAAACATGCTTCCGGGTTGTGCCTTGCTTTTCTATTTTTATTTTCACTTCCGAATGTTTACATTTGCAGCCGAAAGGGCCACCAAGTTGAAAAAGCTGCTAATGGAACAGTCCCAGGAAAAATTTCCAAGTTTCCCACTTTGCGCACTTAGCAGCAGGTTGTTGGCCTAACTGCCTGCTGGAAAG
>DATGXD010000044.1:0-2605 GCA_035299105.1 Paludibacter sp.
TGGCTTTTGTGTTTTTTGCCGTTGGCTTGTTCTTCAAGATATCGTTGGTGCCGTTCCACCTCTGGACTCCGGACGTATACGAAGGTTCGCAAACCAATATCACTTCTTACCTCTCGGTAATTTCGAAGGGAGCTGCCGTGTTTGTTTTGTTCACTTTGCTGATTAAGGTTTTTGGTAACTTGGTAACGCAATGGCAACCCATTTTGTACGGTTTGGCTGTAGTAAGTATCACATTGGCCAACATCTTTGCCATTCGCCAGCAAAACTTGAAGCGGTTCCTTGCTTTCTCGTCTATTTCGCAAGCTGGTTATATTTTACTGGCAATTATCAGCGGAAGCGCCTTGGGAATGGCTTCGCTGGTTTATTATGTGCTGGTATACATGTTTTCGAACTTGGCTGCTTTCGGGGTTCTTTCGGTTATTGAAAACCGTACCGGGAAAGTGCGCATGGACGAATACAACGGATTATACCAAACTAACCCCTTGTTGAGTTTTGTAATGATGCTGGCACTGTTCTCGCTGGCCGGGATTCCTCCCTTTGCCGGATTCTTCAGTAAGTTCTTTGTGTTCTCGGCAGCTGCCGCACAAGGATATTACGTGCTTGTGTTTATCGCATTGCTGAATACAATCATTTCGTTGTACTATTACCTGATTGTGATTAAAGCCATGTTCCTGAATCAAAGCGAAACACCGATTGAACCTTTGAAAAGTGATTTCCCTGTTAAGCTTAGCCTTGTGATTTGTACATTGGGTATCTTAGTGATAGGTTTGGTAAGCGGGATTTATGGACAAATAAATCTTCTGAGTTTCGGTATGTGATATTGTTAGGATTTTTAATTATAAAAAAGCCGTTGCGATTACTTATTGCAACGGTTTTTTATTTCCGGCATTTTAATAAGGCGGCTAAATAATAGTTAAAAAATGTTATCCATTTAAATATTGTTCAAAAAATTGGTTTTTGTATTAATAAAAAAGAATTTTCGAGTGTTATAATTAATGTCCCATAACACTGTAGTTGTTTCTATAGCTTATTTTATTAATTTTCAATCAATTAAGCCAATATTTATGAAAAAGAAATTGTTATGTAACATGCTCATGACAACTGTCGTTTTTGCATGCATGGCTGCGAGTCCAGCCCAAAAAGTATCGAAAGGTGAATTTGTTCCCATTTCTCCCTGGACCTTGGGGGTTAAAGGGGGGGCCAATTATTTCAGGGTGGCGCCGGAGCCGGTATCCCGGCTTGACCAGGTGCATTTAGTTTCGGGCGGGTCGCTTGAATTTTCTTTTAATCCTGTGGCCGGGATGGGGCTGGAGTACCTTTACAGCCCCTATAGCCGTTCATATTATCTGGATGCCACCCAGACTGCTACCGGGCGAATCAATGGGAAATCACAGGATGCCGTTTTGTATGGATCGGTGAATTTGTCCAACTTGTTCACGCCTTACCGGTATGGCTTTCCGAGCAAGCTGAATGTTTTTAGCGATGTAGGGGTTGGATATGCTTTTTACAACAATTCGCTGGATGTGAACACACCTGACGGCATTGCAGTATCGCCAATGGGAAAAGTGGGAATGAATGTTGAGTATAATTTCACTAAATCGCTTGCCATTGGCTGGGATGGGTATTACAGGTTTTATCACCGGAGGCTGGTATCGGGCGACAAGCCTGACCGCAGCAATGCACTTACCATGACGATAGGTTTGCGTTATAAGTTGGGGGGCAAAAACGATAGGCCGCATGCCCGCAATATCAGCATGTACGATTATTATCCGAAACCGGCTCCTGTCATTATTGAGAAACCCATGGAAAATTACATGGCCGAAATGAATGAGCGGGTCAAGGCGATTGAAGATGAGAATGCGGCATTGAAAGATGAAATTAAAAAACTGTCGGGGGATCTGGCTAAAAATGCTGAAAGGAACATGCTCGACAAGGGGTTCAGGAATATTGAATTTGCGTTTGGTTCCGACATGCTTTCGGGAAACGCGTTCAACGTGCTCGACCAGATTGCGGTTTTGCTCAAGGAAAATCCTGAATCGGTTAAGCTGAGTGTTGCAGGGCATACGGATTATGTTGGCGCCGAAGAGTTTAACCGGGCTTTATCCATCCGCAGGGCAAATGCAGTGAAAGCATATTTAATGGCAATTGGAGTCCCTGAATCGAGTATCTTGATTGCTGGTTACGGTAAGGACAAGCCTATTGCAACAAACGAAACAAGGGAAGGCCGCCAGAAGAACCGCCGTGTTGAATTCCTAATTGCAAACTAGTTGGATAAAGCATTTGGAGCCAATTGAAACCCTGCAGGAAACGAATTCAAACAGGGTTTGTTTTGATATTGGAAGTCCTCACTTTGGCATGCTGCCAAAGAATTTTTTAAGTCCATAATGGAAATGATGTATGCCGGTGGGCTTTGAAAACATGAAGATACAGTGGTTGTAAATTGGCTTTAAGCTTGCCGCTTCGCAAAGCTTGATGGCGGCAGGTGTTTCCGATTCTTGTTGTATCCAGATATTCTTGATGCCTTTCACAATAGCTTGTTCAATAATACCTGAAGTGTGCTGTGGTGCCGTGAGGACGAGCAAGTTCAATTCGGTTTCCGGGATAT
>DATGXD010000045.1:0-3040 GCA_035299105.1 Paludibacter sp.
ATGGGGAACGCCTGCCGGGAATTGTTGCTGGAATCGGGATTTGGAAACGTGGAAGTGCGGAAAGACATTTCGGGAAATGACCGGATGGTAAAGGCTGTTGTACTTGGTAGCTTGTAGTTTGCAAATGGGAAAAACACATAAAGACCACCCGTGGGTTCATTATTTTTTGCTGCTTTTTGGTGTGCTGTGCATATCGTGGTCGGCCATACTGGTGAAAATAGCTGGGGTGAGCGGGTTTGGTTCGGGCTTTTACCGCCTGTTTTTTGGCACATTGGGGATAATCCCGGTGTGGTTGCATTTCAGGAAACCGGTAACCGACCGCAAGGGGGTGAAAACCGCCATTGTTTGCGGCGTGCTGTTTGCCTGCGACATTGCCCTGTGGAACACTTCCATCATGCTTTCGAAAGCCACCATTTCGACCTTGCTGGCCAACCTGGCCCCGGTGTGGGTGGGTTTGGGCGCGTTGCTGTTCATGAAGGAAAAGCCAGGCCGTATTTTTTGGGCCGGTACCTTTATTTCCATTTTCGGCGTGACCATTATCATTGGGCTGAACGAAGTGCTGCAAGCCAACCTCAACTTCGGGAACCTGCTGGCTATCCTGGCAAGCATGTTTTACGGCGCCTACCTCCTTTCTGTCAGGCGTGGGCGTAACACCCTCGATACATTTTCGTTCACCACCATCTCGATGGTTACCAGCACGGTGGTGTTGGGATTGATTTGCGCATTTACTTCCACGCCACTTTGGGGTTTTAGTTCCCGAAGCTGGCTTGCCCTGGTTGTGCTTGGCCTTGTGCCGCAGGTATTGGGCTGGCTTGCCATCAACCAGGCTTTGGGACATATCAAACCCACGGTAGCCTCGGTTAGCCTGCTGGGCCAAACGGTTTTCACAGCCATTTTCTCGGTAATCATACTAAACGAATCGCTTACCCTGCACGAGATTGGCGGAGCCGTGGTAGTATTGGCGGGAATTTATTTGGTAAACAGGAAATAAAAATGGTTTTCCAACGCCCCGGATTTTGGAAAACCATTATCCTATTTCAAGTTCCCCAGGTTAAAATAGCTTGGCGGAATATCCGCATCCAACTGTATCTCCTGAATGGTCATTTTAGTACCGGGACCTTCTTTTAGCATGTCCTTGTAAAGGAATGACATCGGAAACCAGCGCCCCGCCACTTTCCGCACATCCGAGAAAGTTATCCGCTTGAGCAATTTCCCGCTTTTTGCGTACATATCGGCTTTCAATGGGACTATACGATCCTGGTCGACCCACATTTTACGGGTGTAATAATTCACATCGGCAGCAATGGCCGTCAGGGTCACCACCCAGCAATCGCGGCCGTCAATTGTTTCGACACCCGTCACTTCGGCCTTATACTGCTCCAGCAAAGGTTTGTCGTTCATCATGTCTTCGTACGACATGTCGCTTCCCATCACTGACTGGCGCAACATGTGGCCCGAAATCTGGATGGTGCGGTCGGTCGAGGGAGAGTAAATCCACAGCTTATTATCCAGTTTCAACATTTTAGTGCCTTTTTCGCGTGCCGGAGCCAGGTATTCGGTATAAGCCTTGTGATCGCCTTCGCCATATGTTTTCAACACCATGGTTCGCTTGGTCCGTTCCGACCCGATTTCCATCGAAGCTGTCATAACCCGAGTTTTAGCCGACATGTTCTTGTCTACTTTATCAAGCACGGACTTTCCCGAAGGATAGTTTTGGGCGAAAGCAAATGCCGGAACCAATAATAAAACGACCCCTAACCCCTGAAGGGCAACTAAATTACCTCCTATCCTCAATAGGTTATTCTTAATATTTATCTTTTTCATCATTTGGTATGTTTTTATGAATTTGTAAATTACTCCTGCATATTCGGTTATCATTTCATGCCCAACTACTTTCAGCGTTTTTTCAGCATCAAACCACACCGCCTCATTTTTAAACCCGGCTACTTTCAAACCGTGGTTATTGAAAATTGAATCCCTCCGGGATTCCAATATCCACTTCTATTGATTCTGGTAGGTTTCTGCTTTTTGCCATAAATGCATTGCCCTGGAATACCCTGAAATATCTTATTGTAATAATCAATATTAATATTGCTTACTCCCCTTTTAAGGGTCAGGCTTCCAATTCCTTAAACAAATTGGCAGTCTGCCTTTTATAAACGCCGATTCCGGCCAGCAATGCCCCGATAACCGTGGAAACAACACCCGGGATGAAACCTATGTAAAACGTGGTGGCACTGATATGCGCCCGGATAATGCTTGGCATCATCATGTTCGAATTCCGCATCATGTTCCGTGCATCGAGCCCGTAATGCTGCATCAACCATGCAAAAAACAATCCTATGGTAGTGCCTATTACTGAACCAATCAGTCCCACAAGCAACGCTTCACCAATCAGCGAACGGTAGATTTCATGTTTGTTTTCACCGATAGCCAACCGGAGGCCAAATTCGCCATAGCGGCGTAAACCGCCCACCAGGCCCGCATTCCACAACACGATGGACATGGCAAAAACAAAGATGAAGATGACGATAAACTGTGCATTTTCGGCATAAGCGACCATAAAATCCATGCCGCTGATACCACTCATAGGCAACATGGCGAGCGAAAACTGGTCGTTTTCCTTTGTGTTTTCAGCATTGAATTCGTCCGCAAGCGCCACTGCTTTTTTATCCTCATAAGTATATCCGGTAAAAAAACCAAGCACTTCGCCGGCTGCATTTTCCATGTCCAATGCCGTGCGGACATCAGCAATATCGGCCACCACCAAGCCCTTGTCGAGTACCCCGGTGCCAAAATGCAACGTTCCCGAAACCACAAAATTGTACATGGCCATATCGCCATACATGGTATTCGACATTAAAGTAACCTTGCCGCCCAATTCAAGGTTCATTTTTTTGAAAAGCTCATCCGTAATCAGCATTTCGCCGGGTTTTGCCGGTATCCGTCCCGAAAGCAATTTCGACCTCAAATCCATGCGGACAATTTCCTCGTCGCTTCCCAGTAAATGAATCCCCAGACCCATCACGTTTCCCTGCGA
>DATGXD010000046.1:0-2275 GCA_035299105.1 Paludibacter sp.
CCGCTGCGGGTAGTGGCGCCAATTAGGGTAAACGGGTTCAATTCCAGCTGTATCGACCGTGCGCTTGGTCCTTTGTCGATCATGATATCGATGCGGTAATCCTCCATGGCCGAATACAGGTATTCTTCCACAATCGGGCTTAGGCGGTGTATCTCGTCGATAAAAAGCACATCGTTCGGTTCGAGGCTGGTGAGCAGTCCGGCCAGGTCGCCGGGCTTGTCGAGCACCGGGCCGGATGTGATTTTGAAGCCCACGTTCAGTTCGTTGGCAATGATGTTCGAAAGCGTGGTCTTGCCCAGTCCGGGAGGTCCGTGCAGCAGCACGTGGTCGAGCGATTCGGTGCGCATGCGGGCAGCCTGCACAAAGATTTTCAGGTTCTCAACGATTTTGTTTTGTCCGCTGAAATCCGAAAATGTAAGTGGCCGCAGGGCGTTCTCGAACTCCTTTTCGCCTTTCTGGTTGTTTCGTATGTCGAATTTTTCTTCCATATTTTTTGTCTCTCGCAAAGGCGCAGAGGCGCAATATTTTTTCTGTTAATTGCAAGTTGTTGGCTATTTTCCTGATAGCATTTTTAATTAGATTCTCATTGAAATTTATCAGTAATCCAAGCTTTAGATTTGTTAGCTTCAAGTAGGTTGATAGTTGCTTTGCATGTACGGGAGCTAATATTTCAACTCAATTATCACTTTATTTTTTACAATTAAATCTGCTCGGAATCCTATTTCCATTTTGGTATTCAATAAAAGTAAACCATACAAAGAATTGCGCCCTTGCGCCTTTGCGTGAGCCTATCGTGTCAGTTCCCTGAATACTTCCTCCATGCTGCGTTCAACCGGTTTCATCATCAGGATTTTATTGTTTGCCCGAACGGCAAAGTCGAAAATCTCCCCTCGGATATCGTTTGTTGCGATTATGGTAAAGTGCTTTTCGTTTAGAACGTTTACAACCGAAATTTCGTTGATACTTTCAAGTTCATTCACTTGCACGGGCAACGAAAATTCCACTTCGAAATGAAGATTGTTTTCATCGAATGCCCGCAAGTTCGATAAATCGGAGTAGTCGGCCACGATTTCACCTTTGTTGATTACGATAATCCGGTTGCAAATGGCCTTGATTTCCTGCATGATGTGGGTGCTGAGCAACACCGTTTTATCCTTGCCGGTTTCGCGTATCAGGTTGCGGATTTCTTCCAGCTGGTTTGGGTCCAGGCCGGTGGTAGGTTCGTCCAGTATCAGCACTTTCGGGTTCGGGATCAAGGCTTGTGCCAGCCCCACTCGTTGGCGATAGCCTTTCGAGAGTTGACCGATTTTCTTATGGCATTCGGGTCGCAAGCCTACTTTGTCAATCAGTTCTTCCACTCGCTGTTTCTTCTCGTTCCCTAATTTGTATGTTTCGGCCACGAAAAGCAGGAATTCCTTCACGTACATGTCCTTGTACAGCGGGTTGTGTTCAGGGAGGTAGCCCACAAGTGCGCTGGTTTGCAACCGGTTTCCGCCGACTTCGAGTCCACATACTTTCACCGAGCCTGTTCCATAATCCAGCGCCCCCGACAAAATCCGCATGGTGGTGGTTTTCCCGGCGCCGTTCGGTCCCAGGAAACCGACAATTTCCCCGCCACCAATTTCGATATTGATGTTCTTCAGGACTTGTTGTTCGCCGTAATTTTTTGAAAGGTCCGATATGCTGATTGACACGTTTTTTGTTTTATAAATGACAATTACAGCTGCAAAAGTACGAATTCCAAGCGGTAATGGGAAACAAAAGGTTTTGTTATTTTATTTCTTTAATACTGCAACGGTTACTGAAAGCAAGATGTACCAGGCAATGATGGGGGCAAATGCATTGAGCTGGAAAACAGCCAGAAGGGCTACATTTACCAATAGGAAAAAATACTGCAGCTTGTTTTGCTTCCATCCCAGGTTTTTGAACTTCAGCGAGAACATGGGGATTTCGGAAACCAACAGGAAGCAGAACAGTCCGACAAGAATAAAAAGTATCCAGGGGTTATTTGTAAAAAACAGTGGGAATGAAGTAATGAGGCTCCCCCAGAAAATGGCGTTTGCCGGTACCGGCAACCCGATAAACGATTCGGCCTGGCGGGTGTCGATATTGAACTTGGCAAGCCGGAGGCCCGAAAAAACCGGGATAAGGAAACCTGCAAACGGTAGCCACCAGGCAATATCCAGTCCGGCCAAAAACGAAAACACGATGGCGCCTGGAGCCATTCCGAAGCTGACCACATCGGCCAGCGAGTCGAGTTCCTTGCCCATGGGCG
>DATGXD010000047.1:0-45115 GCA_035299105.1 Paludibacter sp.
GTGAAGTTTACTTCAAGCCAACTGGAAAATCCCGGATGTTATTTCGTATTAGATGGTATGTTGGTTTATCTGGCCGAAGTCCTCGACCAAAATCGAGACCGCAAAGGTCGGTTAATCGGACGTAGTATTTGTATCTTCGAAAACGGAACAATGTCTGATGTAAAACTCGATACACTTCGTAAAGCACTTTATGAAAACGGATATACAGTACGTGAAAACAGCGAAACAACAAGCGAGTATTTCAACACCCGATTCAATGCAACAACTAACGATAAACCCTCTGGGTATATCTATGTGCTGAAATCATTATCAGATAATCCGGAAATCAAAACTATCGAAAATCTGTATAAAATCGGATTTAGTTCCACCACTGTAGCCGAACGTATTGCCAATGCCGAGCATGAACCAACCTATCTGAATACCAAAGTAGAAATAGTAGCTTCGTGGAAAGCATTCAATATGAATGTAGCTATGTTCGAATCACTGATACACCGCGTATTCAAAGATGTTCGCTTGCAGGTCAAAATCGGAAATCATATACCCGAAGAATGGTTTGTAGTACCCTATTCAGCCATTGAAAAAGCCATTCAATGTATCATTAAAGAAATCCCGATAAGTTATGATGCGGCAAGTCAAATAGTCATTGAACACACCGTTGCAGAAACACACGAAAACAAAACTATAGATACAACAGGCTGGAAAATCTTAACGCTGAATATCAAGGAAAACTACTTCAAAGAAATTGTGGCCGGCACAAAAAAAGAAGAATACCGCTTACTCAAACCTTCCACAATCAACAAATACACCTATCAGGATGAAGGCAAACGCTGGCTCAAAAAATACGATGCTATTCGTTTCTTTGTAGGCTATCACAAAGACCGCGAAAGTGCATTGGTCGAAATCACTGATGCCGTCTATAACTTCGAAGAACAAACGGTTGCTTATTCGTTAGGGAGAGTATTTGAGGTTACAGAGAAGTAATTAAATTTTAATACATTATTGTTTATATATGAGAGATACATTGTTTATAAGTCATGCTACTCCTGAAGATAATGAATTTGCAATTTGGCTTGCTTCACGGCTTGAAATGTTTGGTTATAAAACATGGATTGATAAGGAAGGATTATTAGGAGGAGAAAAATTTTGGGAAACGATTCAGAATGAGATAAGAGATAGAGCTATAAAAGTACTTTTTGTCTATTCTAATAATATCTGTGATAAAGGTGGAAACTTAAAAAATGGAATTTACAAAGAATGGTCTTATGCGGAAAGTATTGCTGCTCAGTATTCCTTATTAGATTTTATTATTCCGCTACATTTGGAAGCTACTGCCCCTTATAATGTTTTTATAGGTGCTAACATGATAAATCATATACCTTTTGAAAGTAATTGGGCAGACGGGTTTAAACAACTATTGAAGAAGCTTGAAAAAGATGATATCCCTAAAAAAAAGCAAATAACTGAATCGTCCTTTTCTGAATGGTATGAAAATGAATATATTTCAAATTGTTCAATTGTTTCTAAAACTGAATTATATTATACTTCGTGGTGGCAAATAGATAAATTACCTCCAGTATTTTATATGTACCAATTTCACAATGAAAAACAAGCAATTGAAATACAAAAACTTAACGATAAAATACCTATAAGTAGACAATCTAATATTATTTCCTCTTTTGATGAGTATTTGAACTATACGGTAACAAGAGATGATGATGTATTTGACATAGAACCAGAGTCTGTATTTAAATTTTCATTATCACAAATAATCGAAGGATTTGATTCTGATATTTTTCCTCAGCACAAAGATGTTGAAAATTTTTTCAAACGATTACTTACTAATATTATCGTACAGTTATTCAAACGAAAAGGATTATGGAAAACAGAATTATCTAATAAAAAGTATGCCTTCTACTTACCTCTTTATAAAGATTTGAAACCAATAAAATTTCATTATGCTTATAGTGATTTAAAAAAAGCTCCCAAAAGAAAAACTATTGCTGGTAAGTTTGAAAAAATCGGACATTGGCATTACGCATTATCTACTCAAACTATTCTATTTCCAATAGTTGGCTTTTCATTGAAATCTCATTTAATATTTACAACAGATGGATTTAAAATAATTGATGATTCAAAAAAAGCACATAGCTACAGACGAAAAAAGGGCAAACGTTTTTTTAATGAGGAATGGAGGGATATGATGTTAGCATTTCTACAGTATTTAAAAGATGAAGACAATGAGATAAAAATAATTGTTTCAAAAAATGGAGATGCATTACACATGAAAGAATATCCAGAAAAATTTTGGAGCGAAGTAGGTTATCATGATCCTAAGACATTTATGAGTTTAGAAAAAATTGAGAATTATGTAGAAGAAGTGGAGGAGGATATGTTATGATAGAACCAACATTAAAATATATTGAGGAACCATTTCTAACATTTGCAAACGGACAAAAGGCTATTGATCCTCGAGACGGTTTGATGCTTTTTGGCGCATTTGATCATAAGAAAATTCAAGGTCAAAAAACTATTGGAATAATCGGATCAAACTCGCTAAGAAAAGTTCTAATTGATTATCTGAAACAAATTCATTTGCCAATATTTAACTCTGAAAGATCAATTGCCCGACCAAATTTTCCTGGCATTGAGGCTGTTTTTGGATTCTCTATAAATTTTGAAAATATCCAAGAATTGGATGTCGATGATGAAGAAATTCAAAAATACCTGAAATACAAAGATTCTCACCAACGTGTTCACAATTGGGTAAATCTTTATGTTGACAAACTAATTGCATATACCAACAGAGAAGAAATGCCAGTAGATGTTTGGCTTGTTATTATCCCTCAGTGTATTTTTCAGTATGGTAGACCAAATTCTAAAATTCAAAAAGGAGATGATAATATATCAATTGGGCTAAAACCTAAAGATAGAAATTCAGATATGCTACTTTTATTCTCTGATATGCAGGAAGAAGTGGATCAATTAAAAGAAGCTTATCAATTTGAAATAAATTTCCATAATCAATTAAAAGCAAAAATTCTATCTTCTAAAATTATAACTCAAATTATAAGAGAAGATAAAATAAACTACGAGAATATCTTTACGGATGATAAAAAAATTGAAGCTGAGAGAAAATTTGATACCGCAAAAGCATGGAATATTGCAACGACTTTGTATTATAAGCTTGGAGGTTTGCCTTGGAAACTTGGTGGTGTGAGAGAAAAAGTTTGTTACTTGGGGTTAGTTTATAAAAAAACTGAGACCGACTCCAAAAACAAAAATGCATGTTGCGCAGCTCAAATGTTTTTAGATTCAGGAGATGGAATGGTTTTTCGTGGAAATGTGGGACCGTGGTGGAATCCTGTTAGTGGTGAGTTTCACTTATCATATAATGATGCATTTGAAATAATTTCTCAATCGATGGAAGCATTTTATGATAGGTTCAAATTTTATCCTGAGGAAATATTCATTCATGCAAAGACTTTTTTTGATGATAATGAATGGCGTGGCTTTGAAGAAGCTACGGCTGGAAAATCAAGGATAATTGGTGTTAGAATCAGAGAAAATAACACTTTTAAATTATACAGACAATTTCAATATTGCGTTCCGAGAGGTACATTGTTGCAATACGATGATAACAAAGCATATTTTTGGACTAAAGGTTTTATACCGCGTTTTCAAACACAAATTGGCTTAGAGACTCCTAATCCTTTAGAAATTGCTATTACAAGAGGTAGTGCAGATATCGAAATTGTATGTAAGGATATATTAGGGTTGACTAAGTTAAATTACAACTCATGTATATATGGTGATGGCGTACCTGTAACCTTGAAATTTGCTGATTCTGTTGGTGAAATTCTAACAGCAGGTAAAGATATCAAGTCAGGAGTTTTACCTTTTAAGCATTATATTTAATTGATTTACAATATTGTTTTTGGCGCAGGTAGTTTCTACAAATTAAAAACGCCATAATAACGCCAAATCCGCCATAATGCCGCCAATGCACAAATTGCAAAAGGTTTCGATTTCCCCATTATTCCCCAAATCCCCATTTTGGGGATATGGGGAATTTTCAATTTAAGCGGAAATAGTTGATGATCCTGCCCACGCAGGTTTAAACCGAATAGGTAAAGCGGTCTTCGTCATTCCGCCACTTTGTTCACAAAAACATAGCCCCAAGGGTAAAACAAGCAGCCTAAAAAAAATCTCCAGACCTCGCTGCGCTTCAGCTTGTATTTTTTCGGCTGCCCTTGTGGCTACCGCTTCCACACTCGCTCCTGCGCTCCGGTAGGTGCTCGTCATGGCGTGTTAGCTTGTTTTGTTCACCACGTTCTGTCATTCCTCAGTCATGGTTGCACCTGCCCCCTAAACCCCATTAAGGTATTCGCTGCGCTCATGGTATTTGTTTGTAGGGGTCAACCACCATTTAGAGTTTTGCTCGCCTGCGGTCGCTCGTGCTGTTATGGTTTGTCACATTTTTTGCAGCTCACTTTCCCATGTTGGCATAGCCGTATTTGCTTTTCATTCCACAAGTTCCATTTCTTGCTTCACACCGCTATTGCCAACCGCACGCAAGAGCTGTCATTCATTCGCTCATTTCGTTCCATTTCGCTCATTTCACTTTCAGGGTATATGTCTTTTCCCACCCTGCAAATCCATGTGTTTGCAGCCGTGTTCCGTTTCACTCCACACCGCTTCACCACCGCACACATACACCCTTACCGTTCATTCCCTCCAATACACTCCATTCGTTCATTACTTCCAGTCCTTGCTTTTTCCAGCTCACCGTTCGGGCAAAAAAATGCGCCAAACCAGCTGCCGGCAGCACCCGTCCACCGCGCTCCGCGCTTCCTGTGTCCGGGGCACTCGCTCCACTCGCAGCGGCTCGCACACAACGCACAGGCTGAATACTTCGTTCCGTTTCTCTTCACTCGCATTTCAGCCTTGCTATCCACGCTGGCTCAAGGCTGTTTTTTCTATTCGGTTTAAACCTGCTTCTCCCACGCCAACCCCCGACCACCCACCCCTAATATAAATGCAGTTGAATTATTGAAAACATAAATACAGGGGTTGGATAGTACGACAAAAAAAATGCTCACAAAGATAACAGCAATAAAATGAGTCAGTAAAGGTCAAGCCCTTCGGGTTTTTGTCACAATCTCCACACCTCCCTCTGGTCGGGTAGTATTCTGACAAAAAACCTTGACAGCCTCAACGCTCCGTTTCACTTCGCTTTTTCTTGCAGTAAGAGGGTGTTTACATTTTCTTTTCGGTTTTCGTGTTTTTTCGCGAGGGAAACGGCAGGTTAAAGCAAAGAAACGCATAGGATTCTAATCTGATAATCTGCTGAATAACTCCAATTACATTTGTTCTGGTCAAGGTCTGAAAGGGTTCTCCTCCGTACCAAGTCCAAGTTATTTTTAGTATTAACTCCATAAACTTTTAAAGAAATGGGAAAGATTAATTTAGGTATTCTCGGAAGTTTCTCAGGTAAAGTGGGAAACGTTGTCGGTGGCAAGTGGAAAGGCATTAGCTACATGCGTGCCAAGGCTACTTCGGTAAGCAATCCCCGCACCGACGGACAAATGAGCCAGCGTTCCAAGTTTGCACTTGTTTTGGCTATCCTGAAACCGATTACCGGATTTATCCGTGTTGGTTACAAGAAGTACACCACCAAGCAAACGGCGTTCAACGCTGCAATGTCTTACATTTTGGGCAATGCAATCACAGGGGCTTACCCCGATTTCAGTGTTGACATGGCCAAGGTACTTGTTTCTCGTGGTTCACTCACCGGAGCTTTGAACGGTGTTGCAACTTCTGCAAATGGTGTCGTTACCCTGAACTGGGCTGACAACTCCGGCAGTGGTAATGCAACCGCAACCGACAAAGCCCTGATCGTTGTTCTGAATCCAACCCGGGCGGAATCTGTTTTCGATACTGGCGGCAACCAGCGTGTGGCCGGAACTGAAGACATTACCGTTCCTGCTGATTGGGTTGGTGAAAGCGTGGAAGTGTTCCTGGGCTTCATTACCGAAGATGGTAAAGACGTGGCAAACAGCTCCTATCTGGGTTCTGTTGTAGTGGCCTAAGCGTAGGCAACTATCTGTTTTCTTGCAGACAAATCCCGCCCGAAAGAGCGGGATTTTTTGAATCTACTAATTTAAAATTCAAACAAATATGATACGATTAATAATGAATAAAGACTGGGGCAACTTTAATTCGCTCCTGACTGTTCTGGCAGTCCTCTACACCTGTGTTTTTCTGTCCGTGCTGATTGACCTGTTCTTCGGAGTAAGGCGTGCAAAACGCCTAAAAATCGTCCGTACCAGTTTCGGCTACCGCCGCACTATTACCAAACTGACAAGTTATTTCGGTTTAATGATCATGCTTTCCATTGCCGATATTGTGGCAAGCGTGGTTTTCGATATGCCGTACTTCACCGTAATAGGAGCTATCGGGATTGTCCTGGTTGAAGCGAAGTCTGTTTTTGAGAACCTGAGGCAGGAAACCAAAAACGTGGATGAAATTCAAAAGGTCCTGCTCAAACTCTTTGAAAACAAAGAGGAGATACAAACTCTCATTTCATTTCTAAACTCAAAAAAGTCGGAGGAATAAATATGAAATCGAGAGGACTTAGGAACAACAATCCTTTGAATATCCGGAAAAATGCCGAACAGTTCCAGGGCGAAATCAAAGGCACAGACAAGACTTTTAAAACATTTTCGTCACTGTCTTACGGCTATCGTGCCGGTTTTGTAATCCTTGGGACATACCTTTCCCAGGGATTAAACACCATTGAAAAGATCATTGCCCATTGGGCACCGTCAACCGAGAACGATACAGAAAGTTATATCGCCCATGTTGAAAGATGGTCGGGTGTTCCCCGAAACAAGGAACTAACCGCCTGGAATGGCTCTGAATACATTCTAATCGTTGCGGCCATGAGCTTTGTCGAAAATGGGCAAAATGCCGATATTTCGGCAGTACAGGCAGGTTTTAAACTACAAACTAAAATCAAGATCCAATGAAAAAGATACTTTTCTTCGCAGCAATAGCAACGATGTTGTATTCCTGTAAATCGGTCAAATACATTCCGGTAGAAACTACCAAAATAGAGTACCGGGATAATTTCGTCAAAGACTCAATTTTCCGTTACGATTCTGTTTTTGTCAGGGAGAAAGGCGATACCATGATTCTGCAAAAATTCAGGTACCTGTACAAAAACAGGATTGTCAAAGATTCAATTTTTATCAATGACACAATTCGGGTTCCCTATCCGGTAGAAGTAATTAAACAAGTAAAAACCCCGCTTACAAGCTGGCAAAGTTTCCAAATCTGGTGCGGTCGCTTTGCTCTCTTTGTATTGCTGTTAGCCTGCATTTATTTTGTATGGAAGTTGAAATAATCCCGATACAATTTTCCAACCGATTGAATCCCGCCCGAAAGTGCGGGATTTTTTGTTGTTTACAATTCAAATCTATCCAAATATCACTATATTTGCATTGTATTTATATTGTTTGTCTATTATTACAACACACAACATAAATCAATGATTATCAGCAAAAACACTGTATTTTTAATTAGAGTTTATCTGTATCACATTTGTACCATAGCCATTAAAAGCCCCACAAATAAAGGGTTTTTGTTTTAGAAGAAGTAAAATAACTATCCTTAAATTCCCCTGGAAGGGACTTGAATACACCCCAACTGATGAATTTCAGGTTGGGGTGTTTTTTTTTTAGGAAAATTGTTGGCTGTAAGGTGTGAAAAAGCAGGCTGACCGTTTCCGGGTTCTGGTATATGGGGCAAGTTAATGTGCAAGTGGCGCTTGGGAATTCAAGGGATCCGGACAATATCGTTTGGTTTTAATTCAATCACTTCGAGGTTTTGTATTTTGCCTCCATCGATTTCAAAACGGACTAAAGTCTGGACTTTGTGGAATCCATATTTTCCAGCAGCTCCAGGATTTATATGAAGTAGTTCCAGTTGCGTGTCGTATTTCACTTTCAGGACATGGGAGTGCCCGCACACAAACAGTTTTGGGGGATACTGGAAAATAGCCGGACGCACCAACGGGTCGTATTTGCCGGGGTAACCGCCTATGTGGGTAAGCCATACTTTCACATCCTCGCACATGAAACGGTTGTGCTGGGGAAATAAAGAACGTATTTCATAACCATCGATATTGCCCCATACGCCTCTGAGTAGCTTGAAATCTTGCAGCTGGTTTACCACAGATAGCGAACCCCAATCGCCGGCATGCCACACTTCATCGCAATTTGCAAAATGTTCGAACACCCGGTCATCCAGCATGCCGTGCGTGTCCGACAATAATCCGATTCGTTTCATTCCTGGTTTTTTATGGCAAAAATAGCTAAAATAAAATGGCAAATCAATTTTGTGCTAAATAAAAGGACAGCCAAGACCAGCGGATGGTTTTGCTGTTTGCTGTTTTCGGTTGCAATTTCAAATTAATTGAAAAGAGGGGGAGTTGTTTTTTTTTAGAGATATTAATAGGTGATTTTTATTGATTAAAGATTAATTAGCTAAAATATAGTCGCATTTTCGCTACTTTTGCAGTTTGGTAGAATATTTATTGCGAGAAAATGAGCAAGAAAGCGAAGAATCTAAAACCCTTTATCCAGAAGATCCGTTTCAAGTACCGGGTTTCTATTCTGAACGAAAACACATTGGAAGAGTCGTGGCATATACGCCTGTCGCGGTTCAGTGTTTTCCTTATGGCTTCGGGTTTTGTGATTCTTACATTCGTTTTGCTTACCATCCTGATTTTCACGACCCCCATAAGCCATTATCTACCAGGGTACGGTGAATCAGGGAACCGCACCAAAATAATCCAAAACAGCATGAAGGCCGATTCGCTTGTTCAACAAATAGACTTGCAGGCAGGCTATGTGGCTTTAGTAAAAGGAATTATAACCGGGGATATTAAAGCGGACTCGGTGATTTCGCTTGATTCGGCCGACTTAAAGGAGCAGGCACATATCATGCTCGACAAGTCGAAGAGGGAAGCGCAGTTTGTGGAGAAATTCGAAAATGAAGAAAAATACAACCTGGCAAGCATTGATACCAAACCCAATGAAAACATGTACGTGTTTTTCCGCCCGACCCGGGGCGTGATATCATCGTCCTATAACTTATCCGAAAACCAGTTTGGCATTTACATGATTACATCGCCAAACGAGAGTGTCATGAGTGTGTTGGGCGGAACTGTGGTGTACACGGCTTTCACATTCGATTCGGGCTGGGTGATTGGAGTCCAACACGAGAACAACTATTTTTCCGTTTACAAAAACAATACAAGGCTGTTGAAAAAGGCTGGTGATGAAGTCAGGGCCGGCGAAAGCATAGCTATCACGGGTGAAACAGGGAAGATGAAAGGTGCACAATTTTATTTTGAACTTTGGAAACAAGGAAAACCTGTTAATCCAGAGGAAGTTATTATTTTCTGATGACAATGAGAGAAGAATATCCGAAGAAGCAAATTGCCATTTTGGGGTCCACCGGTTCAATCGGAACGCAAGCCCTGGAGGTAATTGAGGCAAATAAATCCATTTTTGAAGTATATGCCATTACGGCCAACAACAATGTCGACCTGCTGATTGCGCAGGCAAAAAGGCATTTGCCCGAAATGGTGGCAATCGCCAACGAAGAGCATTACTCGACTCTTAAGAATGCTCTGGCGGGGCTTCCGGTAAAAGTTTTTGCCGGTTGTGATTCCATAGCGCAAATTGCCGGAATGCAAACTGTCGATATTGTACTGACGGCCATGGTGGGCTATTCGGGTCTGAAGCCGACAATTAATGCCATCCGGGCGGGCAAAAAAATCGCATTGGCAAACAAGGAGACATTGGTTGTGGCCGGCGAACTGATTTGCGAACTTTCGGCCAAATACAACTCCTCGATATTGCCTGTCGATTCGGAACATTCGGCTATCTTCCAATGCCTGGCCGGGGAAACCGGCAACCCGGTAGAGAAACTCATCCTCACGGCTTCGGGCGGGCCGTTCCGCACCAAATCCCTGCGTGAACTCGGGCAGGTGACAAGTGCCGATGCATTGAAACACCCGAACTGGGAAATGGGAGCCAAAATCACCATCGACTCGGCCAGCTTGATGAATAAGGGTTTTGAGATTATCGAAGCCAAATGGTTGTTCGGCGTTTCACCCGACCAGATTGAAGTGGTAGTGCACCCCCAATCGATCATTCATTCTATGGTGCAATTTGCCGATGGCTCCATTAAAGCCCAGCTCGGAATGCCTGATATGAAATTGCCTATCCAGTATGCGTTGACATATCCCGACAGGCTGAAAACGGACTTTCCCCGTTTTGATTTTAACCTTTGCTCTCAGTTTACTTTCGAACGGCCCGATATGGAGCGTTTCCGGAACCTTGGTTTTGCTTATTACGCCATGGATAAAGGAGGCAATATGCCTTGTGTTCTCAATGCCGCAAACGAGGTGCTGGTGGCCGAATTCTTGAAAGACAGGATTGGGTTTCTCGAAATGAGCGATTTGATTGAAAACGTTATGTCCAAGGCTTTTTTTATTGAAAAGCCTGGTTATGATGACTATGTGAAAACCGACGCCGAAGTGAGGCTTCTTACATACGACCTGATGAAATAATATACCGGGCCATGCAGAATTACCATTTGATAAACCGCCCCGACCGTGAAGTTGTGTCCGATTTCGAAATAAGGGAGCTGCTCCTGAACGGCAAGTTTTGCGTAGTTTCAATGTGCCGCAATGAGGAGCCATATGTTGTAACGTTAAGTTATGGCTATGACCCCGCCTCGAAATGCTTGTATATGCATTGCGCCCCCGAGGGCATGAAAATCGATTTTATCAGGGCAAATCCGAGGGTGTGCGGAACGGTCATTGAAGATGGGGGGTATGTGGCTGGCGAATGTGCGCACAATTACCGCACTGTGGTGTTCCGTGGGAAAATGTCGGTTGTTGTCGACCCGGAAGAAAAAAGGCACGGTATGGAAATTTTGTTGAAGCAGCTCGAAAAAAATCCCCGGGTAGTTGAACAAAAGATGTTGAAATCGGAAGGTTATTTTGGCCGAATGGGTGTGTTGAAGATAGAAATTGATAGTATTCGTGCCAAAGCGGGGAAATAGACCATGATGGAAGTTCCTAAAACAGAAGGTATAAAATATGCCGGTTCCAAACTCAGGCTGTTGCCCTACCTCTTCGAGATGGTAAACGGGCTTGGCGGAGTCCATACGGTTTTGGATGGTTTCAGTGGTTCCACACGGGTTTCGCAGGCATTTGCTCAATTGGGGTTTTCCACCACTGCCAATGATATTTCGGTGTGGTCGGAGGTGCTTGCCACCTGTTACCTCGTTTCGCAAAAGCCAGATTCTTATTTTCAGGAAATTATCGGTCATTTGAATGCTTTGCAAGGGTATGATGGATGGTTTACGGAACATTATGGAGGAACCGACAAAGAAAGTAAAAAACCTTTCCAGGTTAAAAATACCCGGCGGCTGGATGCTATCCGGGGCGAAATAGACAGGCTGGAACTCAACTTTGAAGACAAGGCCGTGCTGCTGACGAGCTTGATTTTGGCTCTCGACAAAGTGGATAACACCTTGGGGCATTATGTTGCTTACCTGTCGGGCTGGTCGGGGCGTTCGTACAACGATTTGCAGTTGAAATTGCCCGCCCGTTTTAAACCGGAAGGACAAAACAGGGTGGTTCGCGATGATATTTTCAGCACGGTTGCTAATAATCGGTACGATTTGGTTTATTTTGACCCCCCATATGGCTCAAATAATGAAAAAATGCCGCCCAGCAGGGTGCGGTACGCTTCGTACTACCATTTGTGGACAACCATAATTAAAAACGACAGGCCGGCGTTGTTTGGGAAGGCAAACCGGCGCGAGGATAGCAGGGATGATATTTGCGGTTCGGTTTTTGAAGAATTCAGGAAAAACGAGACTGGCGACTTCCTGGCTATAGAAGCTTTGCGGGAATTGATTTCCAAAACAAACGCACGCTACCTGATGTTGTCGTACAGTTCGGGTGGGCGGGCCACCAAGCAGCAATTGCTGGATATTATCAATGATTCGGGCAACCTGAAGGAAATACGCATGATTGATTACAAAAAGAATATTATGAGCCAAATGCGTTCGACAAACGAATGGATAGGCAATGACGGGAAACATCACGAATACCTTTTTCTAATGGAGAAGGACTGACAGAAGATACATAAAAAATACTTTTACAATAAAAACAGTTACACAATTTATCTATGGAAACATTCTTTATCAGGGCTTTACAACTGGTTCTTAGTCTCTCGATCCTCGTGGTGCTACACGAATTCGGGCATTTCGCTTTTTCACGGCTGTTTAAAGTCCGTGTCGAGAAATTCTACATGTTTTTCAATCCTGCCTTCTCGTTGCTCAGGGCTAAAAAAATAAATGGCAAATGGGTTTTTAAATTTTTTGCGAAAAACGTTCCGGCCAATGAACGCCCGAGGTATGATGCTGATGGAGATGCGATGGTCGATGAAAAAGGCAAGCAAATCATGGAGCCAATCCCACCATCCGAACTGCCTGATGGTGATTGGCGCAAATATCCCGAAAGTACGGAGTGGGGGATAGGTTGGCTTCCGCTGGGAGGGTATTGCAAAATTGCCGGCATGGTGGACGAGTCGATGGATAAGACCCAGCTGCAGCGTGAACCGCAGTCTTGGGAGTACCGGTCGCGGTCAGTCTGGCAACGTTTGCCAATTATTATTGGCGGTGTGTTGGTTAATTTCATATTGGCAATGGTTATTTTCTCTGCCGTGCTTTTTACTTGGGGCGAAGACTATACCCCCTTGTCGAGTGCCACTTACGGGATGCAATTTTCACCGGTGATGCAGGAATATGGTTTTAAAAATGGAGATAAAATTATGAAGGTGAATGGTTCGGAAGTGGAAAAACGTTCCGATCTGATTCAGAAGATATTGATTGAAGGCAACCGGAATGTGACTGTTGTGCGTGATAGCCAGACGCTTGATTTCACCTTGCCGGTAGATTTTGCACAAAAGGTACTGAAAGCCGATGAAACCGATTTGGTTTCGTTCCGCATACCTTATGTGATTGCGGAAATAACTTCGGGCATGCCGGCTTCTGCTGCCGGATTACAGTCTGGCGACAGTGTGGTGGGACTGAATGGTAAAAAAATGGTGATTTTCCAGGATATTGCAGCCGGACTGGATGAACAGCGGGGCAAGAAAATTTCATTGGAATATTACCGCGCGGGGAAGCTGATGAAGTCTGATATCCAATTGGATGAGTCCGGCAAGCTGGGTGTGAGTGTGGTGCTGGATTTCAGCAATATACCTTCAAAGCATGTGCAGTACGGGTTTTTCGAATCCATTCCCGCTGGTATAAACCTGGGTTGGGAAACACTGACTAGTTATGTGAAACAGCTGAAGCTTGTTTTTACAAAAGAAGGTTCCAAGCAGTTGGGGGGCTTCGGATCCATTGGTAAAATGTTCCCCAGGGTGTGGGACTGGCAGTCGTTCTGGTCGCTTACAGCCTTGCTCTCGGTTGTGTTGGCATTTATGAACTTCCTCCCGATTCCGGCTTTGGACGGTGGCTATGTCATGTTCCTGCTCTACGAGATGTTCACTGGGCGGAAACCTAACGACAAGTTCCTTGAATACGCCCAAACAGCGGGCATGTTGTTGCTTTTTGCCTTGTTGCTTTTCGCAAACGGGAATGATATTTTTAAAGCCTTTTTTAAATAATTAATTCTTTGATAAAAATAGTTGGAATGAAACCAATAGCTATATGTTATAAAAAATGCGGCACATGTGCCAAGGCCGAGAAATGGTTGAAAGCAAACGAATTGGAATATACCTATCGTGCCATAAATGAAGTGAATCCCACCAAAACCGAGTTGCAGGAGTGGTTGAAAAAGAGCAAGTTGCCTGTTTCGTCATTCTTTAATACGAGTGGCTTGCTTTACAAGGAGTTGAAAATGAAGGATAAAGTGAAGGTTTTGCCCGAAGATGAGCTGGTTGATATTTTAGCCTCGAATGGTATGATGGTGAAACGCCCCGTCTTGCTGAAGGGCGATATAGTGTTGGTTGGCTTTAAGGAAGATGAATGGAAAAAAGCTTTTCAAATACCATAAAACTGTTCGGCATAATTCCAATGAGATAATTCGGCAACGAAGAATCCTGGATTTACTCTGAAAAGTCCATATCTTCCCTTTGCGTGGAAGAAACTTTCCGTGTGGGAAGTAGTTCTTCCGGAGCGGACACGGGCGGGTTGAATGCTACCGGTACAAATATAAGCAACTCCCGCCTTGTGTTGAATCGGATTAAAGCCTGCTTGTGCAATTGCGGCAAATATCTACTCCCTTTCGGTTTTCGAGTATCTTTTTTTGAAAGGATGTCGCTTCTTTGCCTTGCCAGCAATCGGCAAAGCTACTGTTTTTCATGTTGCCAAATGAATGTTCCGACATTTTATCGAAGCAGCAAGGTAATACTTCGCCCGAAGCCGTGACCACTGCGCCGCTCCACAAGCGCCAACAATGGTTCGGTTGCCGGTTTTTTAGCCTGTACTTGCCCGAAGAGTCTTTTTTATAGCGTGAGAATTTATCCGAAGTTGGCATTAGCCTGTTTCCCAATTCGAAGTTCTCAAGCATGGCTGTTTTCAATTTCAGCCTGTCGGCTTGTAGATCTTTGGCAAGTTGCTCCATTACGGCCAATTGATGCTCGTTTGTTTTCAGTACGATACATTGTATTTCAACTATGGGGGTTGCGGAATGCAATTCTTTTTTCCAATGCACAACCTGCCTGACGGCATCAAGGGCTTTGCCCAGGTTGCCGCCAACCCTGTATTGTTCATATACATCCTGCGTTGCCCCGTCGATGGATACAATCAACTTGTCAAGGCCCGATGACACAATGCTTCTGGCATTGTTTTTGTTTATGAACTGGCCGTTTGTCGAAACGGTGGTATGTATTTTCGCATCATGCGCATACCGTATCATTTCTGCCAAATCCTTGTTCAGAAATGGTTCTCCCTGAAAATAAAGTATTACTTCCAATAGGGTGGTTTTAAGTTCGTCTACCAAGTTTCTGAAAAGATTCGGGTCTATGTTTTTCTTGTTGCCGGATGTTGGTCCGGCTTTGCCGACGGGGCATTCAGGGCATTTTAAGTTGCAATAGCTTGCCGGCTCGACCGAGATGAACGATGGTTTATGCAGGATTAGTACACGACCGGAGCGAGACAGTAACCAGGATAAAAGCAGTTTTAAAAAGTTGACTGTTTTTTTAAAGGACAGGTAGCGGAAAAAAATACAAATTTGTTGTATATTTATTAGCATTTTAAGCATGGATTCTAAACCGTGTTTTTGGAACAATTGTGTGATTGAGGTTGTTATTTGGGTAATAATGAGTGGATTCAAAATTTGTATTAACAAAAAAAAGTCAAAATCAAACACAAAGTAATATAAATTTCGCCGAAAGATTGTATATTTGTGGCTATAATGTTTGGAAAATTAAATTAAATAATTTATACTAAAAGACAAATTTATGAGAAAACAATTATTTTTTGCGGTATCGTTGGTGCTGGCATTTATCTTGAGTTCATGCAGCAAGAATATGACTGCCCTGGATCCCAGCCTGTTTAAATGTAACCCTAACCCACTCGAAGTAAAAGGCGGCAAGATAGATGCAACCATTACCGGCACTTTCCCAGTGAAGTATTTTACGAAAAACGCTACTGTTACAGTTACCCCTGTGTTGAAATTCGAGGGTAAGGAAGTTAAAGGTGCGCCGGTAACTTTCCAAGGAGAGAAAGTTGTGGGTAACAACCAGGCTATTTCTTATAAAACGGGTGGTACATACACTATCAAGGCTTCATTTGACTATGTACCCGAGATGGCAAAATCTGAATTGTTCCTTAATTTCGATGTGAACGTAAAAAAGAAAAACTACCAGATTCCACAGGTGAAAGTTGCCGATGGAGTTGTTGCAACTTCGCAACTGGTGGGTACAAATGCCAGTGAAATCGCTCCGGCTATCACGCCTGATAAGTTCCAGCGTGTGATCAAACAAATGGAAGAAGCCGATATTATGTTCCAAATTCAACAGTCGGCTCTCCGCAAGTCGGAAACCAGTGCCAGTGATGTTGTCGCGTTGACAAAAAAAATCAAGGCTGCAAAAGCCGACCAAAACCAGCAAGTGTCTGCTTTCGAAATTGCCGGTTATGCCTCGCCTGATGGACCGGTTGACCTGAATACAAACCTGGCCGAGAAACGCGAAAAAGTGACAGTGGATTACTTGAACAAGGAACTGAAAAAACTTAAAACGAGCTTGACTATCGATTCGAAATTTACTGCTGAAGACTGGGCTGGTTTCCAGGCTTTGATGGAAAAGTCGAATATCCAGGACAAACAACTCATCATTCGTGTGTTGACCATGTACACCGACCCCGAACAACGCGAGCGTGAAATTAAAAATCTGTCGGTGGCTTTCAAAAGCATTGCTGATGAAATCCTTCCGAAGCTACGTCGTTCGCGCCTGCTCCTTACGGTTGACGTAACTGGCAAATCGGATGCTGAAATTACTAGTTTGGCTGCTTCCGACCCTTCGAAACTCACCGTTGATGAATTGCTTTTTGCAGCCACGCTGACTAGCGACTTGAATGAAAAAGCCCGGATTTACCAGAAGGTGGCCGAACTTTATCCTGCTGATGTCCGTGGATTCAATAATTCGGGGGTAGTTAAAATGCAACAAGGCAACCTGGATGACGCTTCGCGCTATTTCACTAAGGCACTTGAAGTTGACCCCAAATCGGCTGATGCAAATTACAATGCAGGACTTGTAGCTTTGGCAAAGGGAAATGTTGCTTCCAGCGAAGAGTATTTTGGCAAGGCTACCGGTACTAATGGCAATCTTAACCAAGCTTTGGGTTCGGCTTATATCGTGAAAGGGGATTATGCTAAGGCTAAATCATACTTTGGTACTGATGTGTCGAACAATGCGGCGTTGCTGCAAATCCTTAACGGTGATTACAGCGCAGCTACCAAGACACTTGCTTCGGTTCAGAATCCAAATGCCATGACTTCATACCTGGGAGCTATAGTTGCTGCACGCACCAGTAATAAAGACCAGGTTTACAGTAACTTGAAAGAGGCTGTTCGATTGGACCGCAAATTGGCCGCAAAAGCCGCCAATGATATCGAGTTTTCGAAATATGCAACGGATGATGCTTTCCTTTCGATTGTAAAATAAAGAGGCTAGTCTTGGTGTGTATTAAAAAAGCCGGTGCAGTTATTGTACCGGTTTTTTTTTGTGCCGGACAAATTGTCCGCGTGTGATGGACTGGAAATCGGATGTTGACTATATGTCAGGTCGTTTTTATTTGCTGTAATTGGTATAAATTCCATAATAAACTTAACAACATTTTCATTTCCGGGCATTTAACTGTATATTTGCAGTGGTTTTGGAAATTAAAAAATACAAATTACGAAGAATGATTGACAACGAACAAATTGTAAATAAAATTGTTGAAGGTATCCAGGAAAGAAAAGGGAAAAATATTGTGGTGGTGAACCTGAGGAAGTTACCCGAAGCTCCCTGTAGTTATTTTGTTATATGCGAAGGTGATTCAAACGTGCATGTGAATGCAATTGCAAATTCGATTAAAGATTGGGTGCGCGAAAAAATCCATGTGAAACCCTATGCAACGGATGGTTTTGAAAACTGCGAATGGGTTGCCATGGATTATGGTCAGATTATTGTACATGTCTTTCAACGTCACACCCGTGCTTTTTATGACATAGAGCATTTGTGGTCTGATGCTGACTTGACAAAACTGGAAGATGTGTTATAATCTTCTAATTATAAGGCAAGATAAATCGGGATGAGAATTTTTCGTTTGTCTTGCATAGAAAATACAATCAACAGGAAAAATAATGGAAAACAAAACACCAAATCCGCTTAAACCAACCGGAAAATTCCCTAAATTCAATATTTCTTGGGTATATGGCATTATCGTTTTAATCCTTGTGGGGTCTTATTTGTTTAGTGAGAGAATTGCAGCTCTGGAAGTGCCTTTTTCTACTTTCGAGGAATACGTAAAAGCCGGGTATGTTGAAAAAATCGATGTTTACCCGGCTAATACCAAGATTGAAGCCAGGATTAATAAAAATGCATTGAAAATGGTTTTTGGCAACGAATACAAATCCTACGAAAAGGAAAGGTTGATAAATGTGCGTATTCCTTCTGTAGAGGTTTTCTCCAAGCTTATCCAACAGGCTAAAGAGCAGAAAACGTTCAACGGGGTTGTAGACTATAAAGAAAGCAAAAATTACCTCGATGTGTTCCTTTATTCGATTTTCCCGTTCCTGTTGCTGATTATTTTCTTCGTGTATATGAACCGCCGGATGGCAGGTCAAATGGGGGGAGGGGCCGGTGGCGGCATATTCAACGTGGGGAAATCGAAAGCCCAGTTGTTTGATAAAGGAGACACTACCAATAGAATAACTTTCAAGGATGTTGCCGGGTTGGCAGAAGCCAAACAGGAAATAGAAGAAATCGTTTCATTCCTTAAGAACCCCGCAAAATACACCGAACTGGGTGGGAAAATACCAAAGGGCGCTTTGCTGGTAGGCCCTCCGGGAACGGGTAAAACCTTGTTGGCTAAGGCGGTTGCTGGTGAAGCCGATGTCCCGTTTTTCTCGATGTCGGGTTCCGACTTTGTGGAAATGTTTGTGGGGGTCGGAGCTTCCCGTGTGCGCGACCTGTTCCGTCAGGCCAAAGAGAAATCACCATGTATCATTTTTATCGACGAGATTGATGCTGTGGGGCGTGCCCGTGGTAAAAACCCGAATATGGGAAGTAATGATGAGCGTGAAAATACACTGAACCAGTTGCTTACCGAAATGGATGGTTTTGGCTCGAATAGCGGTGTCATAATATTGGCCGCCACAAACCGCGCCGATATCCTCGATAAGGCATTGCTTCGGGCCGGGCGTTTCGACCGTCAGATTCATGTTGATTTACCCGATGCGCATGAGCGCAAGCAGATTTTTAATGTCCATCTTAGGCCAATCAAAATCAACGAAACTGTCGATGTGAATTTCCTGGCAAAACAAACCCCGGGTTTCTCGGGTGCCGATATTGCCAATGTTTGTAACGAAGCTGCATTGATTGCCGCCCGCAAAAACAAGTCGTTTGTCGAAAAACAAGATTTCCTGGATGCTGTCGACCGGATTGTGGGCGGATTGGAGAAACGGACGAAAATCACAACCATTGCCGAAAAGAAATCCATCGCTTACCATGAAGCCGGGCATGCAACCATAAGTTGGATGCTTGAACATGCAAATCCGTTGGTTAAAGTGACCATTGTGCCGCGCGGAGATGCATTGGGTGCAGCCTGGTATTTGCCCGAGGAACGCCAGTTGACAATCCGCGAACACATGCTGGACGAAATGTGCTCCACATTGGGAGGCCGTGCCGCCGAAGAAATTTTCCTTAACCAAATGTCAACCGGAGCCATAAACGATCTTGAGCGTGTTACGAAACGCGCCTATTCGATGGTGGCATATTTTGGGATGAGTGCTAAATTAGCCAACATGAGCTATTACGATTCAACGGGGAATTCGGATTTCGGCTTTACGAAGCCATACAGTGAAAAAACCGCCGAACTGATTGATGAGGAAGCAAAATGCATTGTGGCAAATGAGTACGAACGTGCGAAACGAATTTTGACCGAACACAGCGAAGGGCATAACAAGCTTGCAGAACTTCTCATTGAGAATGAGGTTATCTTTGCTGAAGACCTTGAAAGGATATTTGGCAAACGCCCCTGGACTTCCAGGAATGATGAATTGATGGCGCAGAACGGGGGCCTGGATAATGAAATTCCTGAGACAACCACACCTACCGAGAAGGATAACAAACCAACAGAACCATCGGTTGAAACAAATGAATAGCCAGATTTCCCGGGGGGATATTTTAAAGCGTATAGCGGCCGCCAGCAAGCGGCCTGCTTTCGTTGAAGCCACTTCGACGGGTGAAATCTACAAACCCATAGAACCCGATGTGGTAACCTGTTTTAAAAATGAACTCGAAAGCATTAGTGGAAAATGTATATTGTGTGAAAACGAGGAGGATGTTTATAACAAAGTAAAAGAATTCATGGGAAAACAGGAAATATCCTCATTATATTGTCGCGATCCTTATCTGGCGGGTTTGCTTGCAAAGTATGGCATTGCGGCAACGGCTGACGAAAGTCGATTTACGGGGATGCAGGCTGGTGTTACCGGTTGTGAATTTCTGGTTGCCCGAACCGGGTCCGTGCTGGTTTCTTCGGGTTTGGCATCCGGCAGGCAGTTGAATGTGTTTCCGCCGGTACACATGGTTGTAGCCCATGTTTCCCAGCTGGTGGATTATCCTGCAGATGCAATAAACTCCATAAAAGCAAAATATGATGAATTCCTGCCATCGCAAATGACTTTCATTACCGGTCCCAGCCGCACTGCCGACATTGAAAAAACACTTGTTTTAGGAGCGCACGGGCCAAAAGAATTTATTGTTTTCCTTCAAAAAGGATAAAGTTTTGCTATCTTTGCCTTGGTTTCAAATCCTTTAGCACCATGCCAATTTACTGAAATGTCATAAGCCACGACACTAACAAGCCTCGGTTGGTTTGAACTTTTGAATTAGAAAGATTTCCTCAAATAAGATCCCAAGTATGAAACAAACCCGATTTTTTATCAGCGTTATTTTATTGTCCGCCGCTTTTATTTCCTGCAAACCGATTTATAAATGTGGCGAAGCCAAACCGGCCAAGAAGTTATTTGTTCCAAAAATAATCCAGGCAGTGATTGATGAAAGGGATTCGCTGTGTAATACCTTGTCGGTGCGCGATAATGAAATCGGAAGCCTTAAGAATGAAATTTCGGAACATAAAAACAGCATTGCCAAGTTGGAAAAGCAATACAGCGACCTGACCAATGATAATTTGTCGCAGTCGCAGCAATTTAATCTGGCATTGAAACAGAAATCGGATGAATTGAAGCAGAAATCGGAAGAATTGATGGCCAAGGAAATGTTGTTGGTCGACCGCGAATATGCTTTGAATGATTTGAAGAATGTTATCGCCCGCCAGGATTCGATTACCAAAAGGCTGAACGGAATTATCCGGAATGCATTGTTGGGTTTCAAGTCTGACGAGCTTTCGGTTGAGGTGAAGAACGGTAAAGTATATGTTTCGATGTCGGACAAACTGCTTTTTAAATCGGGTAGCGCTGCGGTGGAAGCTAAAGGTGTCGATGCTCTCAGGGTATTGGCCGATGTGCTTAATAAGAATAGCGAAATTGACATTTTGGTTGAAGGGCATACCGACAACCTGCCTATCAAGACTGCTTTGTACAGCGATAATTGGGATTTGAGTGTTGCAAGGGCTATATCCATTGTGCGTATCCTGACGGATGATTACAAGGTTGTGCCAACGCGCCTGACGGCTTCAGGTAGAGGGGAATTCTCGCCCCGGGCAACAAATTCTACGCCCGAAGGTCGTGCAAGCAATCGTAGGACCGAAATTATTTTGTCCCCCAAGCTGGATGAAATCATGAAATTGCTTAAAGTGAATTGATTTGCCCCTTTTGGTTTAACTTTGTTTTTAATATTTTTGTATGAGCAATTTCCTGAAACGAACATTGAGCGGTTTCTTGTATGTTTTGCTGGTTGTTGGTTCCGTGCTGCTGAGCCAGTATTATTTTTTTCTGGTGGTATTTGCCCTGGTCGCCGGTTTTGCGGTACGAGAATTCCATAAAATCACAAACCAGCAGGCTGATGTTAATGTAAATTCATTCGTTGGCTTTTTTGGGGCTTTGCTTTTATTTGTTTTAACGTATTTGTATGCATCCGGTACCACAGGCTACAAGGTTTTTTCAATCTATGGATTGTTTCTGCTCCTTGCTATAATTTCCGAATTATACAGATGTAAAGCCAACCCGTTGCATAACTGGGCCTATTTTGTTACGGGCCAGGTTGTAGTGGCATTGCCATTCTCCCTGTTAAATTTCATCCTGTATATTCACGACTTGAAACCGTGGATATTGCTTGCCATGTTTGTTACCATCTGGGTTAATGATACTGGGGCGTACTTAGTGGGAGTTTCACTGGGCAAACACCGGCTTTTCGAACGTATATCCCCAAAGAAATCGTGGGAGGGATTTGCTGGGGGTGCTGCAACAGCACTTGTTTCGGGCTATGTTTTTTCCAACTTCATTCCTGAACTCAGCTTGGTGAACTGGCTTGTGCTCTCGGAAATAATTGTTGTTTTCGGGACGTTTGGTGATCTTGTCGAGTCGTTAATGAAGCGAACCGTGGATTTGAAGGATTCGGGCAGTATAATACCCGGGCATGGAGGTTTGCTGGACCGGTTCGATAGCATGCTGCTTGCTGCCCCGGTCACCTTATTGTACCTTAACCTTGTTTTTGGCAATTGACCTGGGTTTTATGTTGAAAATTTTATAATAAATTTATAATTCGCTCAATATGGAATATAACTTCGATGAAATTCGTTGCTACAACAACGATGAAGTGCATGATGTGCTGGTGCGCCTGACTGATGTGAAACAATTTATGAAATTACTCAGCACTATTTATCCGCTGATGCCCAAAGATGTGCTCAAGCAGCGTCTGCTGGGCTTTAATGACAGTTATACTTTCCAGAAAGAAATTATCTACCCCTTCCTCCAATATCTTGAGGCCAATATGACAAAAGGGATTGAACTGAATGGGGTTGAAAGAATAGATAAGGCAAAATCTTACCTTTTTATTTCCAATCATCGCGATATTATCCTCGACTCGGCATTCCTGTGCGGTAAGCTTATTGAAAAAGACATGGATACGGTGGAGATTGCCATAGGAGATAACCTGCTGATTTTCCCCTGGATTGAAGACCTGGTTCGGGTTAACAAGAGTTTTATTGTGAAAAGGGGTCTTGGCGCACGCCAGATTCTGGAAAGTTCAAAGCGGTTGGCTGCATACATTGCCTACACGTTGAATGAAAAGAAACAGTCTATCTGGATTGCGCAACGAGAGGGGCGGGCAAAAGATTCGAATGACCGGACACAGGAAAGTTTGCTGAAAATGTTCAATATGCATGGGAAAGGCAGTTTTGTTGAAAATATGGAAGCCTTGAATATCTGTCCGCTCAGCATTTCGTACGAATACGACCCTTGTGACTTTCTCAAAGCGAAGGAAATGCAGCAACGGCGCGACAATCCGGGCTTTAAAAAATCCCAGGAAGATGACCTGCTGAACATGCAAATCGGTGTGATGGGTTACAAAGGGAAAGTGATTTACGAAGTGACTGGTGTGATTAACCGGGAATTGAGGCGCATCGAGATGGAAACAAGCAACAGGGGTGAACAAATTACGATGGTGGCTGAATTGATTGACAAGCGGATACATTCAAATTACCGCATTTTCAGTAATAACAAAATCGCATACGACTTGCTGAGAGAGGAGAATCGTTTCGAAAATGAATACACTTCCAGCGAAAAGGCTGATTTTGAGCGTTACCTGGCTTTCCAAATTGATAAGATTAGCATGGAAAACAAAGATTTTAAGTATTTGCGTATGAAGTTGTTGCAAATGTATGCAAACCCACTGGTTAACAAGCTGGAGACTTATCCGGATCTCTCTGAAGGAGGCGAATAGCAGTTTGTTAGGTGCATAAAAAATGCGTTTCTGGAAGAACCGGAAACGCATTTTTTTTACTTCCAAACTTGTGGTTGTTTTTCTTCATCAATACCCCAATATCTTGAGCATTGATTTGTAGCTTTGTTCTTTCGCAAACAGTTTGGTGAAATATTCGCCATCTTCGTCCTGGTCGATAATCACCAGTTTTGGTGCCGGAATCAGGCAGTGCTGGATGCCCCCGAAACCGCTTAACGATTCCTGGTAAGCTCCAGTATGGAAAAAACCTATGTATTGTTCCCTGTCTTCCAGCATCTTGGGTAGGAATATGGCATTTGAATGAACTTCTGCATTGTAGAAATCCTCGCTGTCGCAGGTTAAGCCACCCAGGTTGACACGTTCGTATTCCGAATCCCAATTGTTTATAGCCAGAAACACAAAACGCTGGTTGATAGCCCAGGTGTCGGGTAAGGTGGTCATGAACGAACTGTCAATCATGTTCCAAAGCTCCCTGTCGTTTTGTTTCTTCTGGTTTACAATCGAGTACAGCATGGCGCCACTTTCACCCACCGTGTACGAACCGAATTCGGTGAAGATATGAGGTTCGGGAACATTGTTTTGTGTGCAGATGGTTTTGATTTGGGCTACTATTTCCTCTGCTATATATTCGTAGTCGTACACCATGTCGAGATGGGTTTGTATAGGGAATCCCCCGCCAATATTGAGGCTGTCTAGTTCAGGGCATTTCTTTTTCAATTCGCAATACAGGTTGACTGCTTTGTTGAGTTCGTTCCAATAGTATGCGGTATCCTTCACGCCTGTGTTGATGAAGAAATGAAGCATTTTCAGTTCCACCTGTGGATTTGGGGCGATATGCTTTGTGTAGTATGGGATGATATCGTTGTAACGCACGCCAAGCCTCGAGGTATAGAAGTCGAACTTTGGTTCTTCCTCGGCTGCAATCCGTATTCCCACCTTGAATTTTATGTCAAAGTCTTTAAGGAGCAAGTCCAACTCGAATTTGTTGTCGAGGATGGGGATTACGTTTGTGAACCCTTGGCGCATGAGGAGTTGGATGTTTTCCACATATTGGGGACGCTTGAACCCGTTGCATATGACGAAAGTATCTTGCTTGAGATGGCCCTGCTCGTATAAGGATTCCATAATATTGATATCGAACGCCGATGAAGTCTCGAGGTGTACGCCGTTTTTCAGCACCTGTTCCATAATGAAGGAGAAGTGCGAACTCTTTGTGCAATAGCAGTAGTTGTAGTCGCCCTCGTAGTCTACTTTTGCCATGGCGACATTGAACATTCGGCGCGCTTTCTGGATGTTTTCCGTGATTTTCGGAAGGTAAGAGATGCGCAGTGGTGTGCCGTATTGTTTGATAATGTCCATTAATGGAACACCGCACCACTCTAATTCATTTTCAACTACATTGAATTCTTCGTTTGGAAATTCGAAACTTTGTTCAATAAGATCTATATATTTGTTTTTCATTCAACTTGTTTGTTTGTGTATAAAAAATATATTTAGGTGAGTTGGAATAATTATTATCGTTCAAACTAAATCATTTGGATTCTGTCTTTTTCGATAAAAAAGTGTGCAAAAATAATGCATAATTCCCGGAATTGCACAAAATACTCCGGTTTTTTCGTCAATCATACGGTTATTTAATAGAATCCATTCGTATTGAATGCTTCTGTTTTGGCAGGAAGTAAATTGTTTGGATTCTTTTTCCTTGTTTTTTGTGGTAGTTGGAAAGATACCAACCCGGGATGGTGGCGGGTTGATTTCGATATTTAATGGAAAATGTATTTCTTTGTGCATTCAACTAATCGAGATATGGGACGTTTAAATAATTTGTGTGTGGTTTTGCTGGTTGTTTTCCTTGCAAATGTTTATCAGGGGGCTGTGTTGCCGTTTATCCATGGGGTAAGGTATGGATTGGCAGTGTCTGACTTTCAAATGGATAATGGTCGTGAAACAAAATTTTTCGAACATCTGGATGTTGTCCCGAAAGACGAAAACTATATGGATTATTCGGAATACAATTTGCTCACGGGTCAAGGGCTTTTGACCCGTCCTGTTGGTTTTTCGGTATTGGTGAATAATGTCCCTGAAAAAACGATTTGGGTTGAAATCCTGGATGTCCTTGATTTTATTCTCAGCACAGTTATTTTGGTTATATGCTTGTGGATACCTTTCCTTGTGATCCGGATTTTACGCTCCCTCAAGTATTCGCGCGAGTTCGAACGGAAAAACCTGGAACGAATTAACCGGATTGGGCTGATTGTGCTTGCAATTGGAGTTGTGGGCTCTATTTTGAGGCTTGTGCATGTGTTGATTGCAGGTCAGGTAATAGAATTAACCCATTATGCATTTTCCTTTTCGAATGTACCCGACTTTAATTCTTTCTTGATTGGAGTGGTTATCCTGGTAATGAATGAAGTCTTGAAAATTTCGGTGGCTATGAGTGAAGGGCAAAGGGCGGTATGGTAAGGTGCCGGAATGGCATACTGAACTGTCCACTTTACGGGTAATTAAAAAAATGTATTTTTATTAATAAGTGCTCTGTGTTTTTAGAAAATTAATTATATCTTTGTTTTTGGATGCTTAAAAAAGACGTCCGCGAATTTTATTGTATTCTAAAGTTACTATAGCCGTTTCATCTCCGGATTCCATAGGCTTGTAGTTGAAATAATTGCAAAATATAATTTAATTAAAAACATGAGAAAACTTATTTTTTTAAAAACATTGCTTGTTGTATTTGGCTTGGCAAATGGAAGTGCAAGCGCCTGGGCGACGTATTCTGGGGTTGGTACATTCACGAAGATTACATCGTTGGAGGGTCTGACCGATGGATATTATGTGATTGTGAATAGGGATGATGCGTTTGCCATGAATAATGCAAATGCTGCGAATTATTTTGGCGTTACAGCCATTTCGCCTTCGAATGGTTCGATAACCGATCCGTCTGTGGAAATAGTATGGGAAATAAAGCAACACCAAGATGGGGGGCGAACAATTTTCAACGAAGCTTCAAATAAATATGTTTCATACTCGGGTTCTGCTAATGGTGCATTTGCCGTGTCGGCCGTGTCTTCGGGAAGTGAACGCTGGACTTTCAGCTATTCATCCAATCTTTTTTCAGTGGAAAATGTTGCCACAACAGGCAGGATGTTACAATATTATGGAACTACCCCCCGGTTTTCTTGTTACACAAGCGCACAACAAAAGTTGCTCCTGTATAAAATGGAACCGCTTTCCTGTACCCCACCCAATTTTGCCTTTGCCACTGCCACGGTGGATAAACTAACTTCCGATGCTGCATTTACGCAAACGGTTGCTTCGCTTAACGGAACAACTCCAATTGCCTATTCGAGCAGCAATCCGGATGTTGCCACGGTAAATGAGTTGACAGGTGAGGTGACTATCGTCGGAGCCGGTTCCTCGGTAATTACAGCAGCCCAGGCAGCGGGAACTCACAATTCTGTTGACTATTGTGCCGGCAAAGCTACATATGTTGTGAATGTAGCATCGGTTTTACCTACAATATCAGTGGACGAAGCTTCGGTTCCGGCCATGAATGCAACAGTCGGGTCTGCCGTTTCGAAGACTATTACCATAAGCGGTACGAACCTTACTGGCGATATTGCGTTGGAAATTTCGGGAACTGATGCAAGCATGTTCACGCTTTCGCAAGCCACGGTAAGCCAAAATTCAGGTACGGTTGCTTCTACAGCAGTGACGGTGACTTATACTCCAACGGTTGCCGGCTCGCATAGTGCAACCTTGACTCTGACAAGCCCGGATGCAGTTTCTGTTACACGAGCATTGGCAGGTACGGCTTCTCTTCCGAATTTGATGCCCGATGTGATTATTACAGAAGTATATGGCGGTGGGGGTAACTCGGGAGCCATCTATAAAAACGATTTCATTGAATTGTACAATACAACAGGCAGTTCAGTCCAGATTGGAGGCTGGAGTGTTCAATATTATAGTGCAACCGGCACAACGCCAACAAGCGTATTTGTAATCCCCGATGGTGAAAGTATCCCCTCCGGAAATTATTTCCTGATCCAGGCTGCTGGGGGTACAAACGGAACCGATTTGCCAACACCCGATGCCACATGTAGTATGTCTCTGGCCGCAGCAGCTGGTAAAATAATTCTTTATACCGTGAATACCAACCAAACCATCTCCAATAATATTGCTTCGGTAACAGGCAATGCGAATTTTAAAGATTATGTGCCTTATGGCACTACTGCAGTGCCGGTTTGGGGGAGCGCAACAGGAGCTACTGAAAACACTACGTCCGCTTCGCGCAAGCTGGTGTCGGGTACATATCAATACACCGGGAATACCGGGGCTGATTTTGAGATTATCGCCCCGAACCCCCAGGATTCAGGTATGTTGACAGGTGTTGTCACCACGAAAATCGTGAATATCCATGTCTCGGGTCAAAGAATCATTTTCATTGCGGCACCCAACCAACTGGTGGAGATTTATAATGCTATAGGACAGAAAATTGCAGGATTGACCAGCGTGGATGGGTTGAACAGTATTCCGGTTTCGGCAAAGGGCGTGTTATATGTTAAAATTGGAGGCCGTGTGGCCAAGGTAATCATGTAAATGATTTCTGAGCGTATAATTGAAAAGGCTGTCCGTATAACATGGACAGCCTTTTTTGGATATAAGCTTTGTAACCTTTGGATTCGCTATTCCTCGTTATTTGTAGAAATCAGCCTGATATTATCCTTCAATTTGAAAAAGCCTGCGCGCTTGACGGCCGAGTTTTTGAATAGCGTGTCGAATTGTTCCTTTGGAATTTTTTTCCAGTCGCCGGCATTCCAGTGCAGCATGTTTTCGACGGGAGTAAGCACGGCATGGTTGTGTGGCTTTGACCATTTTTTATTCCAGGGGCAAACATCGGCGCAAATATCGCACCCTAGAGCGCAATTCGAAAGTTTGCCTCGAAGTTCGACCGGAATTTCTCCTCTGTTCTCGATGGTCTGGTACGAGAGGCATAAGCGTGCATCGAGTGTCCTGTTGCCGAGTGCCGAGGTGGGGCAGGCGTCCATGCAACGTGTGCAGTTGCCGCAACGGTCTGCCACGGGCGAGTCGTATTCGGCTAAATCAATGTTGAGCATCAGGATGCCGATAAAAACAAACGAACCGAATCCTGGTGCAATGAGTTGGGTGTGTTTCCCAATCCAGCCCAACCCGGCCCGTTCGGCCCAGCGCCGTTCAAGCACCGGGGCCGAATCGACAAACAAGTGCTGGTGCGTGTCCGAAACGCAGCCTGGGCCATATGTTTCGACAAGTTTTTTTTCCAAGTCGGTGAGTTTGGATTTTAGCACGGCATGGTAGTCGGTTTCCGGGTAAGCGTATTTGGCTATCTGCGGGGCTTCGGCATTTTGTGCTTCGGCAGGGAAGTAATTCATAAGCACCACCACCACCGACTTGCAACCCGGCACCAATATTCTGGGGTCAGTCCGTTTCTCGAAATTTCGTTTCAGGTAGTGCAGGTCGGCATGTTTCCCGGCGGCAAGCCACGAACTTAAGAATTCCGCATCCTCGGTCAAGGCCGTGGCGCGCGCCACGCCGCAGGCATCAAATCCGAGCGAGAGAGCCGTTTTTTTTATGAAATCCATTGCAGAAGTTTAAAAAACCTTTCCCGAAATCCGCCAGGATGCAATGCCTATAAACTCTTTTCAATTTGTTTTGAAAGTTCGTTGAAAGGAAGGCTTCTGGCTACAATGTTACCTTTTTTGTTTATCAGGAAATTTGTAGGTAACGAAGTTATATTGTACGTTGCGGTGCAAACAGCGTTCGGTCCTTCTTCATCGCGGACACAAATCCAGGGTATGTTTTCAACCGATTTTTCCCATGACAATTTGTTCCTGTCCAGCGAAACCTGGTAAATTTCCAGGCCACGTTTGTGGAACTTGTTGTATAAATCGCGTAAGGCAAATGTGTATTCCACGCTTTGGTCACTTTCGTAAGCCGAGAAATCGAGCAGTACGACTTTGCCTTCCAGATTGGAGAGCTTATGTTCCTTGTTGTTTTTATCTTTTAATGCAATGTCGATATATCCCTTCCCGGATTCCTCCATTAGCTTATGCATCAATTCTTTTTCTTTTACATCCCTTTCGGAGTGAATTGCATCTATCACCAGGTTGTAGATGTTTTTGGTGCGTTCGTACTCCGGCATATATGCGTTGAATGATGTGGCAACGGCGGAATAGAAGGGGCGATCAGTTTTAGAGTATGGTGAAAACAGGTAAATGTCGTTCACTTTTTGATAAAGGGCAAAGTAAGCCGCAAGCGAACGTGGGTTGCGCAGTATCAAGCTGCGTGCCGAGTCTTTATGGGCTTCAATTTCACGTTGGATTTCGGCATACCGTTTATTACGTGTTTCGGCACTCATTTCGGGGTTCGTTTCGTTCAGTTCGCGCTGGATTTTCATTACAGACTTCCTGAGCTTTTGTATTTCGAGCGATGTTGCCGAGCCTTTTACGGTGTAATCAATTGCAAAATTCTCGTTGTTTGCATCGAGAACCAATTCTTCGCACGAATCCACGGCGAATATAATAAGCTTATTGCCCAATCTCAGGTTATATAAGTCGGGGTAAGCCGGCCGGTTCGACTTGAAACTGAAATTCCCATCTTTGTCGAGTTTCACCGAGTCGAGGGTGTTTGTTTTCAACAGCCCGTTGTGTTCGAAGTATAATGTCTGGTTCTTTGCGCCTTTTACGGCTCCGCTCACGTGGAATTTGTCCTGCTTGTTGCATGAAATCAACAACACGGCGGAGATAAGGGTAATGAGTGATTTTTTCATGGATAAAAAAGAGGAGACTGATTTTACAGGTTTTGTTTTTGAGTTAATTGGTTTTAAACCGGTATTTCACCTTCGATAATTGTTCGTTGGCTTCTACAATCTTCAGTTTCAGGTTTTCTTTGTAATCCTGCAACTTAGCCTGGAGCTGTTTGTCGGCGGCAGCCATGATTTGTACCGCCAGCAGTGCCGCATTGAGCGAAGCGTTGATTCCGACAGTTGCCACAGGAATCCCCGGGGGCATTTGTACAATGGCCAGCAAGGCATCCATCCCATCCAGCGAAGCGTTTATGGGGACTCCAATTACCGGCACTGTGGTCATTGCAGCAATAACACCAGGTAGATGGGCTGCCATCCCGGCTGCCGCAATAATTACTTCTATCCCGTTCTCGCGTGCATGGGAGGCAAAGATTTCAACTTCGTGCGGGGTCCTGTGTGCCGAGAGGGCGTTTATTTCGAACGGGATTTCAAATTCATCGAGCAAGGCGGCTGCCTTTTCCATTACGGGCAAATCGGATGTGCTACCCATGATAATGCTAACTTTTGGAGTCATGGTTTGTCGTAAATAAAAGTATTCAATTGTGTTTCTGGAATTTTTTTGAAGAGGCTGTCCGGAAAAGGGGAAAATTGAATCTACCTGTCTGTGGCAGGTAGATTCGAAAAATAACCTCTTTCTAAATGCCCGCTTCCTTGGTGGGGAAAATGATAGTTTATGCGCCGATAAGGGTTTTGTATTCTCCGGCGGAAAGTAGCCCTTCGAGTTGCGATGCATCGGTCACTGCCATTTTCACCATCCAGCCTTTCCCGTAGGGGTCGTCGTTGACAAGTTCGGGGGCATCTTCAAGCTCGGCATTGAATTCAAGTACTTCGCCAGCGATTGGCAGGTACAGGTCCGAAACTGTTTTAACTGCCTCTACGGTTCCAAACACATCGCCGGCCGCCAGCGTTTCGCCTACGGTTTCAATTTCAACAAATACAATTTCCCCTAATTCACTTTGTGCGTAATCGGTGATTCCGACCAATGCATTTTCACCTTCAATACGAATCCATTCGTGTTCTTTTGTGTACTTCAAATCAGCAGGTACATTCATAATGGTTTGATTTTTAAATTTTTATAAATATTTATTTTATGTAATATTCTTGTTGCCGGACATTCAAGGTTACTTGATTGCCGTTTCGTAATTAAACCCGAAACGGCATAAAACCGGGTAGTGGTCGGAATAATTCACATGGTCCGCTTTGTATTCTATAGGGACGAACGCCGTTGAATCATACATCATGTAGTCAATCCTGAATCGGTAAAACCGCTCGTTGAATGTCCAACCCAATCCTGTCCCGGTTTCTTCAAATGCATCTTTCAACTTGCCTTTCACTTTTGTGTAGGCATATGAACCGGGGACATCGTTGAAATCGCCACATAAAATTATCTTGTAGGGAGATGTTTCAATGGCTTTGGCAACTGCATCGGCCTGTACCGCGCGGAGCCTGTAGGCAACTCCCAGCTTTTTAGAAAAATGCAGTGTGATCCCAGTCAAACGCTCGGTGTCGAATTTGTTCCGGAGGACATACGGCATTTTTTTGTCGTTCTCGGTCAGGCGGTTCGATTCCAAGTGGTTGTTTATCACCCGGATAGTGCGGCCATGGATGTCGATGTCCGAATATATGGAAATATTGTATTTGGATGGGAAATTGATTGTCTGCTTGTTGACAATCGGGAACTTGGAAAAAGTGGCAACACCCGATATCCTGGTGTTGACTTTTTGTTTGTATTGTATATGCTTGTAAGGATACTTGTTGAAAATCCGTAGTATATCGGCATGTGTCAGGTATTCCTTTTTTTTGCTGACCGTGAATTCTTGCAAGCAGACAATGTCGGCATCCGAATCAAGGATGTACTGGATTACCTTATTCGGTTTTTTCCGGGTATGTTTTTCAAGTTTTCCGCAAACCATAGTGTTGTATGTCAGGAACTGGACAGGCTTGACAACTCTTTTGAATTCGGTTTTCCCCACATGGATGGGAAAAGTCTCGTTAATTTGCTCGGAAGAAAAGAGGAGCACGGCCAACGAAAGCAGGAAGAACCACTTCCGGGCAAGTAGCCAGAAAATTACGAATGCAATATTGGTGAAAATAATCAACGGATAAAACAAGGCAAAATAAGCAGGGAAAATGAACTTCTCCGGGCTTATAACCGTGCCTGCAAGAGCTATGAGCATAAAAAGCACAGCTCCGAAGTTGGTTGCCAGCATTACCCATTTTAATATCGTTCTTCCAAACATGGATTCAATCGTTCACCGGTTTAAAGTTTCAAATTACCTGGTCGAGCTTGTTTTAAAGTAAATTGAGAAAGAGTATCCTTTGATGGCGGAAACACCTGCGGGTAAATACCACAACCGCTTGCCGCAATCCCAGTATGAAAGTTGTATTTATTTGTTATTTCCCTGGTCAAAAAGCCTTTTTTTCTCTTCGGCCGATAAACTTTCATATCCCGAAGTTTTGATCTTGTCCAGGATACGGTCGATTTCGGCCATTTTCCGGGCTTTGTTCATGTTGAACTCAGCATCGGACATGCGGTTCTTTTTTTGGTGGGGATTATATTTAACCTTCAGCTTCCGGGGACCGAAAAGTGTTGAGGTAGAATCAATCAACCGGTTCAGGCCTTTCGTGATATCTTTTCCTTGTCGCAAAGATACAATAAATATGTAACCTGCCAAAGCACCGCCCAAATGGGCCAGCTCGCCACCGCCATTGTTCGATGTAATCCCGAAAAGGCTTATCAGCACGAACGCTAAGGCTATGTATTTCAGCTTTATGTTGCCAAGCAGGAGCAGTTGCATTCCCATGTTTGGCGACTGCATGGCCGAGGCAATGATAATAGCCATTATTGATCCGGAAGCCCCGAGCAACAGGCTCTGGGATACCATTTCGGAGTAATAGGGAAAAAGGTTCAGGGCCAGCACATGGAATGCGGCGGCAATCAAGCCACCAGTCAGGTAGAGCCCGACAAGTTGTTTTTCTGAAAAGTAAAGGAGGAATATTTTCCCGAACCAATACAGCGCCATTATATTAAACAGGAAATGCAGGATTTCCACATGAAGGAACATATAGGTCAGCGGTGTCCACGGGTGGTGCAGCAACCTTACGAGGTCGGCAGGCATGGCCAGGTACGGGAGGAAATCCCAGCTGGTTCGAAAAAGTTGCATGCCGATAATAAGTAGTTTGAGTGCAATGAAAACACCTGCATTGATGTAAATCAACTTGGTCAACGAAGTTCCCTGCCTAAAGGATTGTTTTATTTTTTCTATGATATCCATGTCCTCCTTAAAACGTGCGGTATTTCTTTTTCCAATATAAAATCAATATGGCCCCGAATATCATGCCTCCCAGGTGGGCAAAGTGCGCCACGTTATCCCATGAAAACTGGGCTACCCCCATGCTAAGTTCAACCAGTCCGTAGAATGGCACGAAGTAGCGGGCTTTGATGGGGACAGGAAAAAACATGAGCATTAATTTGGCATCGGGAAACAACCATGCGAAAGCCAGCAGCAGACCAAACACCGACCCCGAGGCACCTACTGTCAGGTGCAAGTCGAGAAATGCTTTTTTTAGCTCGATAAGCGGTGCCGCATCCCACAATGCCAGGTTGCTCAACCTGAAGTAATGGCTTAATTGTTCCTCGAAAGGCAATAATGCAGAGCCTGAATTAGCCAAAATCGCCTCGTTCAAAGCAGTATGCAGGCCATGGAATTCGAATGTCCAGAAAATCTGTTGCGTGATGCCGGCTCCCACGCCAGTCAGCAAATAATAAAACAAGAAACGCCGTGTGCCCCACAATTGTTCCAATATGCCTCCAAACATATACAAGGCAAACATGTTGAACAGGATATGGGTAAATCCCGCATGCATAAACATGTAAGTGAGGAACTGGGCCGGGTTGAACTTGGAAGAAGCCCAGTAATGCATGCCCAGGATGTCGCTAAGGTCCACATTGTAGCCCCAACGGTTCAGGATATCCGGCAGCAACATGGTTGAAAGCCATAAAACCACATTGATGGCAATCAGGTTCTTGACAACCGGTGGAACGGAAGAAAAAAAGGAAGGTCTGAAATTATTCATTAATATATGTGTTAATCTGTTTTTTATGGGTGGTTGTTAGAAAAAAAATGCTGACACCCGCTCATGGAGCGAAAGTCAGAAAAGCTACTGGTTAGTATCGCGCATATCCCTGAATATGTGGATAAAAACGCTGGATAACGATGATGATAACGGTGCAAAAGTAATGAAAATACGCTCAAGAACATGTTTTCTAACATATATTTTGAAAATATATAAAATAAAGCGATTTTTTTAAAATCAGGCGCTTGTATATCATTATCAATTCATTATATTTGTGGAATCAAAAATTTAATCTTTATTATTAAAAATCGAATCCTATGAACAAAGCAGAATTAATTAACGCCATTGCTGTAGAAGCAGGCCTTAGCAAAGTTGACGCAAGAAAAGCACTGGATGCTGTCGTGAAAAGTGTATCTGATGCACTTGTTTCCGGAGACAAAGTTAGTTTGGTTGGTTTTGGTACGTTCTCGGTTGCCGAACGTGCAGCCCGCCCGGGTATCAATCCAGCAACAAAACAAACCATTACTATTGCTGCAAAAAAAGTTGCTAAATTTAAAGCGGGAGCCGAATTGACAGCAGCGGTTAATTAGATATTAGCCGGGAAATTATGAAAGGGGGATTATGGTATTCATAATTCCCCTTTTTTCATCTTGCCGTTTGGCACCGCTTGCTTCCGGCAATGCCGTTTAATAGCAAATTGATTGGGCAATGCGGTCCGAAGTGTCTTTGCCCAGCAATTCTTCTATAATCATTAATGCAAACGGGATAGCTGTCCCGGCAGCTTTGGCTGTCATGACTTGTCCCGATTTTGCGATTTTGTTGCCTGATAACACCGCATCTTTAAGTTCCTTTTCGTAGCCTGGGTAACATGTCGCTTCCTTGCCTTTCAGCAACCCGATTTTGCCTAAGATGGAAGGCGCCGCACATATGGCAGCCAGCGGTTTGCCCTCGGAAGCATGCTTGCCGATGAGTTCCTTCAGTCCTTTGTGGGCATCCAGGTTTGAAGTCCCGGGCATCCCGCCCGGCAAAAACAGCAGGTTGTCTCCCGAAAAATCGACTTCATCGAACAGGTAATCGGCATTTACCACAATTTTATGCGCTCCTGTAACTTCTTTTGAGCCAGTGACCGACACCATGAGGGTGTCAATACCGGCGCGCCTGAAAATGTCGACGGGAGCTATGGTTTCGATTTCTTCAAATCCGTTTGCCAGGAATACGAAAACTTTCATCTTTGGGGTGTATGTTGTTGAACGAATTGTTATCTTAACCTGAAGTTGTAGGTGATGGAGCCGGATGCGGTGCCGCTACCCCCCGAAAACCGGGCTCGCCTGGCGGCCGAGAAGGCATCTTCGCGCATTTTAGCATCCGAAATGGTAGTGGGCGAACCGATGGAGGTACTTGTCACCCGCCCATCTTGGTCTACACGTATGTTCACCGTGATTTTACCTTCGGTATTATTGTCGTAAGCCGGCTGGACCAACGACGTGAGCGACCTCCCGCTGAGCGACCATGAATGGCCTCCAGAGTATCCTTTCCCTGCCGGATTCCCCTGGTGGCCTGGACCTTCTTCCGAGCCTGTGCCTGTGCCTTTCCCGTTTCCTGCCGAGTTTGAATTCCCGAACAACCCGTTCATGGATGCGTTGGCCTTGCTGATAGCTTCGGTTTCCCTTCTTTTCCGGTCGGCAATTTGTTTTTCTTTGGCTATGCGTTCATTCTCAATGGCTTGCTGTTCTGCTCTTTCTTGCTCTTTTTTCCGTTTTTCGGCTATGGCCAGGGATGCTTCTTGTTGTGTGACGTAATCATCGGCCGATGTTTTAGGCCGGGTGCTTGTCGTAGCCGCAACAGGCTTGGAAACGGCAACGGGTTTGGCTGCCTCTTCTTTTCTGCTTGTTACAGGAGGGTTGTCGGGCCTGCCCATCAACTCTTCCCCTTGTCCGCCGCCATGTTCATTGTTGCCAAAGCTGATTAACAATCCTTCTTCTTCAACGGGTTGTACTATCGTGCTGAAAGGCATGATGTAGAACCATGTGAGTAGGAAAAGAACCAGGCAAGACAAAAAAGAACCAATAAAGCCATACATGCTGGCTTTGTTGTGACCTCTGGCTGGTGGTTGGTCGTTGATCGAATAAGTCATGTTTTTGTCGCTTTAGTGCTTATTGTGAAATTCCAAAGTGGAAAATGTAACAAAATCCATGCCCCGGAAATCCAGGGGGTTACTGTTCTAACTGTTTTTTGTACAGTTTTATTGTGTTTTCAAGGCCAAAATACAATGCGTCTGCAATCAGCGCATGCCCGATTGAAACTTCATCGAGCCAGGGAATCGATGTTTGCAGGAATTTCAGGTTGTCGAGGTTCAGGTCGTGCCCGGCATTCAACCCGAGCCCCAATTCCTTGGCCAGCTTAGCCGCCCCAACAAAAGGTGCAACTGCGATTTCCCTGTTCAGGTGGAAATTCGAAGCATAGGGTTCGGTGTACAGTTCTACCCGGTCGGTACCCGAAAGGGCTGCGTATTCGATGTTTTTCAGGTTGGTGTCCACAAAAATGGAAACACGTATGCCCGACTGCTGGAAACGGGCAACGGCATCTTTCAGGAAATCGATGTTCTTCACGGTATCCCAGCCTGCACTCGAAGTGATAGCTTCGGGCGGGTCGGGGACCAGTGTCACCTGGTGTGGTTTTACCGATTCCACCAGCTTGGTGAACTCCGGCGAAGGATAGCCCTCGATGTTGAATTCGGTTTTCAGCAGCGGGCGCAGCTCCCTCACATCGGCATAGCGGATATGCCTTTCATCGGGGCGGGGGTGGACAGTAATTCCTTCTGCTCCAAATAGTTCGCAGTCGAGAGCTACCCGGCAAACGTTGGGGATATCGCCACCGCGGGCATTCCGCAAAGTGGCTATCTTATTTATATTTACACTGAGTTTTGTCATGGTCTTGTTTTGAATGGAACATATGTTTGTTCTTTTTGTTTCTTTAAAGTTGCTTGCAGCCTGAAAGCTTTGTGGATTTGAATTTAGGTACTGGAAAATACTTGCAGGTTTCTGTTTCTTTTAGTTCCTTTGCATGGCATTTCAGGCTCACCAGCAATAATCAGGTGCAAAAATAACCAAAATAGTTCGAATGAAGGCTTTTGCCTTTAACTTTCAGCTCTTTTTAAACTTTTTGGACTTCCAAATTCCTGGATTTGAAATGGAACTTTGTTGGTTAAGTTATAAAACGACAACTCATATGAGGATAGCTGTTTTTGGGAATATATACCGCACTGTGATTATTTCGCATATAAAGGTCATGTGCGATTTTTTTAGGAATAAGGATGCCGTCATTCTGCTCGAAAAGAAGCTGTATGACTTTGTGCGGGAACATGATGAAGTGTGTTTGGGAAATACCGAAATCATAGAAGATGATAATTTCGATGCGGATATGGTTTTTAGTATCGGGGGTGACGGGACGTTCCTGAACACGGCTGCACACATTGGACGGAAACAAATCCCTGTCCTGGGAATCAACACGGGGCGCTTGGGCTTTTTATCCGATATTTCGAGCGAGGACATACTTCTGGCATTGGAATCTATTGAAAACAAGCAATATACCATTGAGGAGCGTTCGCTGATACAACTGGAAATAGGTGATGGAAATGAGTTGGAACATCCTTATGCCTTGAACGAAGTTTCGGTGCAAAAGCAGGACAGTTCGTCCATGATCAGCATCAATGTAAGCATAAACGGCCATATGGTGCATACTTACCAGGCTGATGGGCTTGTTGTTTCGACCCCAACAGGGTCGACGGCTTATTCCATGAGTGTGGGAGGGCCGATTGTGGTTCCCCAGGCACAGAATTTCATCCTTTCGCCAGTTGCATCGCACAGCCTGACAGTACGCCCCCTGATAGTCCCCGATTCGTGGACTATTGAACTTGAAGTTTTTAGCCGGAGTGGCAGTTTCCTGATGGCTCTCGACGGACGTTCGAAAGTACTCGAACAAAAGACGAAGCTTTGCATTTCCAAAGCCGATTTTCCGGTCCGGATCGTGAAATTGAAGAACCACACGTTTTTCAACACGCTGAAAAATAAATTGTTGTGGGGCGTGGATAAGAGGAATGGTTGATGTGATAAGACCCCTGAAGGGGAGGAAGAAATATTACCATCGTCTATAGACCTGCGGTCAGCAAACTTTAAAACACCTGGATTTTTAAGTGTTTGACAGGAAAAAGCAATCGTAAATCGTAAATGAATAAATTGTAAATGAACAATATAAAGATTGTCTTCATGGGTACGCCGGAGTTTGCGGTGGAGAGTTTGAAAATCCTGGTTGAAAACGGCTATGATGTCGTGGGCGTGGTGACCATGCCCGACAAGCCTGCCGGGCGAGGACACAAACTCCAGTTTTCGGCGGTAAAACAATATGCGGTAGAGCATAACTTACCTGTTTTGCAACCCGAAAAGCTGAAGGATGAATCGTTCCTCGAAGAACTCTGGAACCTGAAAGCCGACTTGCAGGTTGTGGTGGCGTTCCGCATGTTGCCCGAAGTGGTGTGGAGCATGCCCCGTTTAGGGACGTTCAACCTTCATGCATCGTTGCTGCCCCAATACCGCGGTGCCGCACCCATCAATTGGGCGATCATTAACGGTGAAAAGGAAACCGGTGCCACTACTTTTTTCCTTACGCATGAGATTGACACCGGAAAAATCATTTTACAGGAAAAAATCCATATTTCCGAAACGGATAATGCCGCTACTGTCCACGACAGGCTGATGGAAATGGGTGCCGGATTGGTGAAGAGGACGGTTGACAAGCTTATGGAAGGAGAAACCGATGCCATCGATCAATCGCAATTCATCCGTTCCGGTCTTCAGTTGAAGCCCGCACCAAAAATTTTCAGGGAAACCTGTGAAATCGATTTTTCAAAAAGTGTTGAAGAAGTCTACAACTTTGTGCGGGGGCTTTCGCCATACCCGGCTGCATGGACTGGACTGCAATTCCCAAACCAACCCGAAAAACTCACGTTGAAAGTTTTTGAAACCGAAAAGGAAATTGTTTTGCACGGCGAAGCCGCCGGAAGCCTTTTGACCGATGGGAAAAAGTGGGCGAAAATAGCCTTGAAAGATGGCTTCATCCACCTGAAATGGGTACAAGCCCCCGGCAAAAAACGGATGGAGATTGGGGAATTGCTGAGGGGGATGAAATAATGTGATTATTTCGCCGCTATCGTTTCAATTTCCACCAGCGCACCCAATGGCAGGCCTTTCACTGCAAAAGCCGAGCGGGCGGGGCATTCCGAAGCATAATAATTTTTATACACTTCGTTCATTCCGGCAAAATCGGCCATGTCCGAAAGAAAAACGGTCGACTTTACTACATCGGAAAAAGAATAACCTGCCTCGTTCAATATCGCGCCGATATTGGCAAAAACCTGTTCGGTTTGTGACGTGATTTCAGTTGCTTCGATTTTCCCCACTTGCGGATTGATAGGTATCTGGCCCGAGATGAAAAGCATTCCGTTTGCTTCAACTGCCTGGCTGTAAGGGCCGATAGCGGCAGGTGCGTTCGATGTGTTGATGATTTTTTTCATTTTGGCATTCGTTTTTGTGAAGTGCAAAAGTAGCAATAATTTCCTTTGGGACAATTAATGGTTGAATGTCCCGGTATGCCATCATTTTTGTTTTTCCAACTGTCTTTTTTGTGTATCTTTGCACTCTGTTTTGAAAAAATAAACATTTATCTGCTTGATAAACAGAATCGCATTGACCGTAAATTGCTAAAATTAATTGAATTGAATGGAACTCGCAAGCAAGTACAACCCGACAGACATTGAATCGAAGTGGTATCAGTATTGGTTAGAAAATGGATTTTTCAGGTCGCAACCCGATGGTCGTGAACCTTATACAGTCGTCATTCCGCCACCCAATGTTACTGGCGTGTTGCACATGGGCCACATGTTGAACAATACCATCCAGGATGTGTTGGTTCGACGTGCCCGTATGCAGGGAAAAAATGCCTGCTGGATACCCGGAACCGACCATGCTTCTATTGCTACCGAAGCTAAAGTGGTGGCTAAACTGGCTGCCGAAGGCATCAAGAAAACGGATTTGACGCGGGAAGAATTTTTGGGCCATGCCTGGGACTGGACACACAAACATGGCGGCATTATTCTGGAGCAGTTGAAAAAACTTGGTGCTTCGTGCGACTGGGGCCGGACGGCTTTCACCATGGACGAAGCCCGCTCGGAGAGCGTGTTCAAGGTTTTTGTCGACTTGTATAATAAAGGCCTGATTTACCGCGGTGTGCGTATGGTGAACTGGGACCCGAAGGCATTGACAGCTCTTTCGGACGAAGAGGTTATTTTTAAAGAACAGCAGGGTAAATTGTTTTACCTGAAATATAAACTGGAACCCCTAACCCCTGAAGGGGGGCAAGGGCCTGAATATCTTGTTGTTGCTACAACTCGTCCCGAAACAATAATGGGAGACACGGCTGTTTGTATCAATCCAAACGATCCTAAGACAGCGCATCTTAAAGGCCGTAAATGTATTGTGCCACTGGTTAACCGCGTTATTCCCGTTATTGAAGATGAATACGTGGATATTGAATTCGGAACTGGTTGCCTGAAGGTAACTCCAGCCCACGATGTGAACGACTATATGTTGGGCGAAAAATATAATTTGCCTTCCATTGATATTTTTAATGACAATGGCACATTGAACGAAAACGGCGCGCAGTATGCCGGAATGGATCGTTTTGATGTTCGCAAGCAAATAGAAAAAGACCTGGAGGTAGCCGGCTTGCTCGAAAAAGTGGAACCATATACCAACAAGGTGGGTTGCTCGGAACGTACCGATGCAGTTATCGAACCCAAACTATCGATGCAGTGGTTCCTGAAAATGGAGCAATTGGCCAAACCGGCCCTGGAAGCCGTGATGAACGACGATATCCAGCTTTATCCGCCCAAATTCAAAAACACTTACCGCCACTGGATGGAAAACGTCAAGGACTGGTGTGTTTCGCGCCAGCTCTGGTGGGGACACCGGATTCCGGCTTATTACCTGCCTCATGGCGGTTTTGTGGTAGCGCTTTCCAAAGAAGAAGCTTACCAGAAAGCCTTATCCATTGTCAATTATCCATTGTCCATTGACGAATTGCGCCAGGATGAAGACGTGCTCGATACCTGGTTTTCGTCGTGGTTGTGGCCAATTTCGGTGTTCGATGGCATTAATCACCCCGACAGCGAAGACCTGAAATATTATTATCCGACCAACGATTTGGTAACTGCGCCCGAAATTCTGTTTTTCTGGGTGGCACGTATGATTATTGCCGGGTACGAATACAAAGGCGAAATGCCGTTCAAGAATGTGTATCTGACTGGTATTGTGCGCGACAAGCTGGGGCGTAAAATGTCGAAATCGCTCGGAAACTCACCCGACCCGTTGGATTTGATTGCACATTTCGGCGCCGATGCCGTGCGTTTGGGCATGTTGTTGACTTCGCCGGCCGGAAACGATTTGCCGTATGACGACAGCCTGTGCGAACAGGGACGCAACTTCAACAACAAGATATGGAATGCATTCCGCCTAGTGAAGGGCTGGGAGGTGGCCGATATTGAACAGCCCGAATCGGCCCGGATGGCCGTGAAATGGTTTGAAGCGCAACTCAATAAAACGTTAAATGAAATCGACGATTTATTTTCGAAATACCGGTTGTCGGAAGCGTTGATGGCGGTTTATAAATTGTTCTGGGACGAATTTTCATCCTGGTACCTCGAAATGGCTAAACCGGCATACCAAAAGCCAATCGACCGCACAACTTATGAAGCCACGCTCGGTTTCTTCGATTCGTTATTGAAAGCATTGCATCCGTTTATGCCGTTTATCACCGAGGAATTATGGCAGGCGCTCGAAGACCGTAAGGAAGGGGAAAGCATCATGGTGGCATTGCAACCCAAAGCTACCGAAGCTGACGAAGATGTGATTGCCGGGTTTGAATATGCTAAAGAAATTATTGCAGGGATTCGTACCGTGCGTTTGCAGAAGAACATTCCGAACAAAGAAAGTTTGAGCTTGCAAGTGATTCCAAGTGAGACCGCCACTCAAAGTGGCAGCCTCACTCAGTTCAATGCTGTGGTGGCTAAATTGGGTAACCTGGAAACAATTGAGAATGTGACCGAAAAAGCAGCCGGTTCTATTTCGTTCTTAGTTGGCACAACCGAATTTTCTATCCCCATGGGCAGTTTGATTAATGCCGAAGAGGAAATTGCCAAAATGGAAGCCGAAATACTTTACTACGAAGGTTTTATCGAGTCGGTGATGAAAAAACTGGGCAATGAAAAATTCGTGGTCAATGCCAAGCCCGAAATCGTGGAAAACGAACGCAAGAAAAAGGCCGATGCCGAAAGCAAAATTGCTTCGCTGAGGGAAGGAATTACGGGGTTGGGGAAGTAGAAAGGTTTGAATCTGGTAATTTTAAAATCCTGAATAATTGATTGAAGTGTGGGAGAAATCAGAAAATTCTGATTTTCCCACACTATTATTTTTTTCCCGTACTTACCTGAAACTATCCTGCTTATTGTGTGCATTGAGGAACCTGTTTCTAAAAAATAAATCATCCCTGCATTTGAACCCTAAATTGTTGCCAGCCTTGTTACTTTCAGCTAATTTTGTGTCAAATTAAAAGGAATACACTATGACTGTAAATTACAGGGAACTTTGTGAGCGGGTTTGCACGATTGCCCGCCGGACCGGAAGCTTCATCGCCGGGGAGCGTAAAATATTCGACGATTCGAAAATTGAAACCAAAGGCCTGCACGACCTGGTGAGCTACGTGGACAAGGAATCGGAAAAAAGCATTGTCGAGGCATTGAAACTGGTTTTGCCCGGCGCCGGTTTCATTGCCGAGGAAGGTACTACCGATATCCGTGGCGAGCGGTTCAACTGGGTGATTGACCCGCTGGATGGAACTTCGAATTTTATTCAGGGCTTGCCTATTTATGCGGTCAGTATCGGGTTGTTGGATAATGATGAACTGGTGCTGGGCGTGGTGTACGAGGTGGGTCGTGACGAATGTTTCTATGCCTGGAAAGGCGGCGGTGCTTACCTGAACGGCGAATCCATCCATGTGTCGAAACGAAACGATATTCACGATGCGCTGCTGGCAACCGGTTTCCCTTATTCCGACTTTAGCCGCATGGACGAATATATGGCTTTCCTGAAATGGGCCATGGCAAGCTCACGTGGGATTCGCCGGCTTGGTTCGGCAGCCACCGACCTGGCTTACGTTGCCTGCGGGCGTTTCGATGCGTTCTGGGAATACAGCCTCAAACCCTGGGATGTGGCTGCCGGTGCACTGATTGTAAAGGAAGCTGGGGGAATTGTAACCGACTACGAAGGCGGGGAAAACTACCTGCTTGGTCAAGAGATAGTTGCCACGAATGGTTTGTTGGGCAACGTTATTTTACAAAAGCTGACCCCTTGAAGGGGAATAATTAACCCTGACTCCTAAAGAGGAGGAAGGAGAATTAGTATTGATTATTGCAACAAGACAATTTGTAAATAAGATGAATGAGGAAAAAAACATACCAGGCGAAAGTAATTTCAAGTCCCCTTTAGGGGATTTAGGGGTTGGGGGCATTCTCATTAACGAACGTTCCACCCGTACCGAACGCCTTTTGCAGGTGGCCCGCGAGATGATGACGGCTGCACGTACTGCACCCAAAGGAAAGGGTTTCGACATAATTGAAGTGGCCACAATTACGGGCAAAGCCATTGAGGAGGTATCGGAGGCCATGCTGGTGTACAGCGAAAAATCGGGTTTGAAATTCGTGACCCGCGATGCCGAAAATATCCTTCAAGCCGAAGCCATTGTACTTGTCGGCACTCGGCAGCAGGTGCACAACCTGAATTGCGGGTACTGCGGATTCCCGACTTGTGCTGCCAAAAGTGAACTGCCGGAAGTACCTTGCTCGATAAATTCGGTGGACGTGGGCATTGCCATTGGGTCGGCTTGTGCGGTGGCTGCCGACAGGCGGGTGGACAGCCGTGTGATGTTCTCCGTCGGTCGGGTGGTGCAGGAACTGGGGTGGATGCCCGGGTGCAGTAATATCTACGGGATACCTATCAGTTGCTTGTCGAAAAACCCGTTCTTCGACCGGATTCCGAAAACACCGGTTGTAAAGTGAAACTATGTATGCTTTTTCCCTCATCGAATGTTTGGACAAAACATTTTAATTTGAAATTGAATGGTTATTCCGAAGGATAAACTCTGGACTCCAAGTTTTGTCAGTGCCTGTATCGGGAATTTCTTGTTGTTTTTTTCGTTCTACCTGCTGGTTCCCATCCTCCCGCTTTATTTGATTGAGGTTTTCAACTCATCGAAGCTGCTTGTCGGGTTTGTCTTGTCTAGCTACACGCTGGCGGCTTTGCTTATCCGCCCTTTTGCCGGATTTGTACTCGACATGTTGTACCGCCGCCCCATTTATCTA
>DATGXD010000048.1:0-3647 GCA_035299105.1 Paludibacter sp.
GAAGTGCAGTTCAGGCTAACGAGGAAAAAACCAACAAGGGTGATGATGAAGGTTTTTTGCGCGGGTATGAAGACGATGAAATGGATGCAAGCACTTTTACCGAGGATGATGAAACCGGCAACGACCTGGACGAAGAGGACACCGGCTTGGCAAATGAAGATGAAAACAAGGAAGAAGACAGATATAAGGGCGAAAATATTTGATAACCAGTTTAAATTTGAAACAATGGAAACACTAAAAACGATAGATGTGCTGAACAAGTTGGTGGAAATCAACAACGACCGAATCGAAGGTTATGAAACCGCAGCCAAGGAAACCGATGAAACTGAATTGGAAACCATGTTCCTCCAGTTTGCCCACACCAGCCGTAAATGCAGGGAAGGGCTTTCGCGCGAGATTATGAGGCTGGGCGGCACCCCTACCGAAGGGACGAAGGTTAGCGGCAAATTCTTCCGGGCCTGGATGGATGTGAAGGCTGCCATTACCGGCAAGGACAGGAAAGCCATTTTGGAATCGTGCGAATTTGGGGAAGACAATGCGGCAGATACCTACGAGGATGTGCTGAAAGACAACCGGGAATACCTGACCGAAGAACAGCGTACGATGGTGAGTTCGCAGTATGCCATGATTAAGGCCGATCATTTCAGGGTAAAAACCATGCGCGACAGCCTGACTACCGTTTAAGCTACAATTCCAGGTTCCGAATCGGCTGGCTCCGGTTTCGAACCTGGGATATATTCACATGAACAATCAAAAAAACACATCAGGCTATGCGTAAAAAATCATTCGTTTGTAAAGTATTGTGGGGGCTGCTTGTTTATTTTATCGAACGGAAATTGTTCTCCGGCAATCATAAAAAACAGGTACGGGTTAAGAAACCTGTTTAAGCGCCTGAAAAAAAATCCGGCAAACCTTCTATCGGGTTCACGCTTTTTTGATAAATATGGGTTCGGTATAATAGATAGGGAAATTGGGAAATCCCATTTTGTTTTCTTGAAGGTCACTTGAACATCAAGTGTTTGCATTATGCTTCCTAACCCAATGGAAGGTCTTGTGGCAAAATTTAATGGAGGAAAAATCGAAAGGAGTTAGGAGCAAACACCCCAAAGCCAGGGTCACGCATACATACTGCGGTTGGGGATTTGATGGCTATGCTGAAAGCAAGCCTTGAGGGCAAAAGGAATAAGACAGCTTAATTACAACCGCCGTGAGCCTGTCCAGCTATCATCATAAACGGAATTTCCGTTCGACCACCGAACCTGTTGGGCGTGCCAGGAAATCGAAAGGCAGCTTGGTTTTTGTTGTCCAAAAGCACGATGCCTCGCGTTTGCATTACGATTTCAGGCTGGAAATAGATGGGGTGCTAAAGAGCTGGGCTGTCCCGAAAGGACCATCGATGAATCCCGGAGATAAGCGCCTGGCTGTGACGGTCGAAGACCACCCATACGATTACAAGGATTTCGAGGGCAATATTTCCGAAGGGAATTACGGTGCCGGCAATGTTATCGTGTGGGATAACGGCACCTACTCGTCCATTGGGGCAAGTTCGGGCAAAGAGGATAAGGAAAATATCCGGGATGGCCTGGCGAAAGGACATTTGAGTTTCAGGCTGGACGGGAAGAAACTGAAAGGTGGGTTCACACTCGTGAAGGTGCACGGCCGGGGGGAAAACACCTGGCTGCTCATTAAAAAGGACGATGAATATGCCACGGCTGAAGATGTGCTGGAAAAAGAACACTCGGTAATTTCAGGAAACGTCCTGGAACTGAAGGAAAGAAAGCCGGCTAAACGGCCTGCAAAAGTCAAGCCGCCGGTCGAAGCCAAAACTTTTCGAACCGAAGTAGGGTTTGTCCCGCCCATGCTGGCCGGAAAAGTCGAAGAACCGTTCGACGGCAAGGACTGGATTTTCGAAGCCAAGTTCGATGGTTACCGTGCGGTGGCTGTAGCCAAGGCCGGCCGAGCCGAACTTTACAGCCGCAATGAACTTTCGTTTACCGGGAGGTATAGGCCCATAGCCCGCGAACTGGCAAAAATAGGTCGTGATGCCGTGCTCGATGGCGAAATAGTCATTGAAGATGAACGAGGACGCTCGGGATTCCAGCTGTTGCAGCAATACCAGAAAACGGGAAAGGGGAACCTGAAGTATTACGTTTTCGACATCATGAACCTCGATGGAAACGATACCACCGGGCTGAAACTGGTTGAACGGAAGCAAATCCTGAAAACCCTGCTTTCGAACCATGAACTTCATAACATCGTGTATTCCGACCATATCGAGGAAAAAGGAAAAGACTTCTTCGACCTGGCGGTGAAACGGATCTCGGAAGGCATCATGGCCAAAAGAGCTGCAAGCGTGTACCGCCCCGGCGAACGAAGCGATGATTGGCTCAAGATAAAAATTACCCGGGAAGAAGAAGCCATTGTCGTGGGGATAACCGAACCAAACGGGACACGGAAATATTTCGGGTCGATATTGTTGGCAGATTTTGACGAAAACGGCGAACTCCAGTTTATCGGCAAGTGTGGCACAGGCTTCAGCCAGGAAATCCTGGAAGACCTGTACACCCAGTTCAGGCCGTTTTTTACCAGCAGCATGCCATTTGACAAAAAGCCAAAGGTTTCCGGGAAAATTCAGTGGCTCGAGCCCAACTTTGTGGCGCAGGTCAAATATAGCGAAGTCACCGAAGGTGAACATTTACGGCAGCCGGTATTTCTCGGCCTCCGAATCGACAAAAGCGTGGAAAACATGAAACAACCCACGGGCAAGCAAGTCCCGAACCTACAACCGCTGGAACCCCCGGGGGAAGCCGGCAGGCCGAAAGCACCGGAAGACAACCTGGAGGTCCTACTTGGAGATATCACCCTCAAACTCACCCACCAGAATAAAATTTATTTCCCCGGAGACGGGATTTCAAAGGGCGAAATCGTGGGGTATTACAACGAAATTGCCGACCTTATGCTCCCGTACCTGAAAGACAGGCCGCAAAACATGAACCGCTTCCCCAACGGCATCGATTCCCCGGGCTTTTTCAACAAGGATGTGGATGTCGACAATATACCGGCATGGCTCAAAACCGAAAGAATCTTTTCGGAGTCGAACAACGCGTATATCAATTACCTGGTATGCAACGACCGCCCAACCTTGCTTTACATGGCCAACCTGGGATGCATCGAAATCAATCCCTGGAACTCCACCATACACAACCTCGAAAATCCCGACTGGGTGGCGATAGACATCGATCCCGATAAGCAAAGCAAGTTTGCCGATGTGGCGCAGGTTGCCCTGACCGTGAAAAAGGTGCTGGATGAAATTGAAACCGAATGCTATTGCAAAACTTCGGGAGCCACCGGATTACACGTTTACATCCCGCTCAATGGCCGTTACGGCTACGATATGGTGAAAATCTTTGCCGAAATCATTGCCCGCCGGGTAAATTCCATGCTGCCCGGAACCACCACCCTTGTACGCGCGGTGCAAAAGCGCAACCACAAGATTTACATCGACTTCCTCCAAAACCGCTACGGTCAAACGCTGGCCGCACCCTATTCGGCAAGGCCCAAACCTGGTGCCACCGTCAGTACGCCGCTCGAATGGGGCGAAGTAAATGAAAAACTGTCGCCAACCATGTTCACCATTAAAAACATCC
>DATGXD010000049.1:0-1831 GCA_035299105.1 Paludibacter sp.
CAAGCCCAGCCAAAACCACTGGTAACCTGTGGCATCCACAGGGAAAAAAAGGCCGCGGGCAATGAACGTGGTGAATCCCAAAAAAACAATGGCCAACAAAAGCCTGATGAAATTAACGGATAACGAGCCTATTTTATGTCCGGCCTTTTCGAAAAAAAGCGCACTCAAAGTCCAGCAAACCGAAACCCCCAAACCTGCAAATTCTCCAATGTGTGACTGAAACACCGTGATCTGTTTTAGAAATTTAATTTGAAAAGCGAATTGCAAAGGTACTGTAAGAAATCCGTATTTTAGCCTTTTTGCGTGCATAAATATACTGTTTTGGGCGCGGGTAATTCAAAACTTTGCAGACAGCGCTATGAATCAATGCTTTTTTTTGGCTAACTTTGCAGCCCGGGAAGGTTGGGCTTTTGAATCCAAACACGAACTTGTTCTATTGTTGTGCCAAAAGAAGATTATTTATTGAAATTCCTCGAGAAACTGAGCCGGGTGGTTGCAGCTATGCTCGGGCTTCGCGAAAAAGGCTTTCCGGAGGATGCACTGCGGTTGGCCGACGAGACTTTCCGCGAACTGCTTGATTTTAACTTGGCCGAATTGTCAGTGATGCCGGTCGAGGAATTTATTGGGTTGGTGAGGGAAAAAGGTTATTCGCCGACTTACCTTGAAGCGTTGGCGCAATTGTCCCTCCAATCGGCCGAAACCTATATTTCCATGAACCAAAACGGACTTGCCCGGCTATTTCATGTTAAGGCTTTGCAATTGTATTACCTGCTGAACGAAAAGGATAAAACATTTTCGTTCGAACGGGAAATAATGATTTCGAGCCTCGAAGAAAAAACCGGGAAACCATAAAATGCTTAATTCCAGTGCAAATAATAAATAAACGGTAGAAAATAAATTTGAAAATAAAAATAAAGTAATGTTGCATTATAAAAATAAGATGCGTCCGGAAAAGGACATGATTTTCGGTATTCGTGCCGTAATAGAAGCCATCCAGGCCGGAAAAGAAATTGATAAAATCCTGATGCGCCGCGATATGACAAGCGAATTGTCACGCGAGTTATTTGCTGCCCTGAACGGTTTGCAGGTGCCAGTACAATATGTTCCGCTGGAAAAGTTGAACAAAATGACTGTGAAGAACCATCAAGGCGTCATTGCGTTTATTTCCCCGGTGGCATACCAACGTATCGAGGATATTATCCCGGGGATTTACGAAGAAGGACGGATGCCGTTTATCGTGGTGCTCGATGGTGTAACTGATGTTCGCAACTTTGGTGCTATTGCCCGTACCTGCGAATGTGCCGGTGTTGATGCCATTGTTATACCAACCAAAGGTGGTGCGTCTATTAATGCCGATGCCATTAAAACTTCTGCCGGAGCTTTGCTTTCTATTCCTGTTTGCCGCGAGGAAAATCTGGGAAATGCGCTGAAATTCTTAGTTGCCTCAGGTATTAAACTAGTAGCAGCCAGCGAAAAAGCTACAAAAAACTACACCGAAGCAAGCCTGGCAGGCCCGGTGGCCTATGTTATGGGTTCGGAAGATGAAGGCGTTTCCCCTGAACTCTTGCGTCTTTGCGATGAAATAGTCAGTATTCCCATGCTGGGCAGCATCGATTCGTTGAACGTGTCGGTGGCGGCAGGCGTGCTTATTTACGAAGCCGTTCGCCAACGTGGTATTGTTGATTCTTTGATAGGGTAATTGTAATTTTTTATCGAATACAAACTTTTCCAAAGTTTTAAACTTTGGAAAAGTTAATCTAATAAAACCAATGACAGTTCTCTACGAAGATAACCATATTATTGCCGTTAATAAAACCTGTTCGGAAATTGT
>DATGXD010000050.1:0-13315 GCA_035299105.1 Paludibacter sp.
GAGGTGGTTACAGCCACTGGAGCATCGTTGCTACCCTGTTCCACTTCCAGCGCCAGGTCACTCACCCGGTAACCGTAATCGGCCTTTTCGGGCAACCCGAACTGGATACGGTTCTCGCCCTTTTGCATCCAGGCTGCATTCAGCTGTATCCGCTGCCGGCGGGTGGCCGTATCGGTTTTGACCAGGTAGCCCCCGAAGGCCAACCGGTCATTGACACTACAAGCCACGCCGCTATTTTCGTCCACGCCCGCCAAGCGGTAGGTGAGCCACACCTTGTCATTTACCGTGGGCTGGTAGTCCAGGGTCACACTGAAGATATTATCGGCTGGATTATCGCTCTGGTTGCCGTCATAAAGTCCAATGACCCCCGCCTGGCGTGAGGCCAGGTATGCCGTGAGCCTGGTGGGGGCATTGCTTATGGCATTGCCCGCGGGTTGAAGGGGGCCGGCCTGCCGTGCAGGGTTTGGCACGGCAATCTTCACCCGGTTTTGCAGGTGTTGCCCCAGGGGCCTGCCACTGCCGGGTACCGCGGTTTGGGGTATGGAACCCGTTGGATTATTTTTCCTTACACCCGGCTGGTTTGCATGGTTGTTCCTGAACACAAAGGCTAGTGAAATCACACTGATGGCTGCCAGGAGCAGCACCCGGCTTATATTTTTATTCGAAGGATTCATATGTTTGTTCTTGTTAATCGTAAATCAAGGTATACTAACTTGTTTTGGAATTGTCGGTTGGCAATAGTTTAATGTCCAGCGTTGCAGGTAACCTTGGTGGACAACCCTCCCTGGTTCGTGGTAGCCTTTATGATATATACCCCGGTTGCCGGGAATTTAATATCCACATACTGTGCCTCCTTGCTTTCGGGAAGTTCCTTCCGGTAAACCGGTTTCCCGAGCAAATCGTACATCACCAGCACGGATGCGGAAGGTTTACTGAGTTGAAGCATGACCGTGACGTTCGACATGTCCCCCCGGTCCTTGTAATAAACCGCTATCCGGGATGTCCCTGCAAGCTCATTTTCCTCAGGCTCTGGGTCCTTTTTATGAACCATTGAACCGGATTTAAAGCCGAATGTAAAATAATTCTGTTTGTTGGCTGCCCATTGCACGTTGTTGAATATGATCTTGGAACGGGCAATGTCCGGCCCTGCCGCCAGGTATTGCTGGAAACAACCGGCGTTGAATGCCCCGGTGCCCGTCGTATCGACAAGCAGGTATGCATTATTTGTATGACCGGCAAAGTCAGTTGCCAGGGAGTCGAAATACGAAAGTTCGATGCGGCTTGTGCAGGTCCTGGTTGCAGCCACCAGCCATTTCCGTTGCATGGTGGTAAATCCGCTTATCGAATCCCCGGTTGCCGTGATTGGCTTGCCGTTATCCCCGAAAAGGACGTACTGCCCGTCGTTCATGGCGCTACCCGGCTGGTTCTCCACCACCAGCAGGCGGTGGCGCGAGGACAAGTCGTAGCTGCTGCCCGTGTCGTAGGACCCGTAGGAATCGCTGTAGTAGGGGGCTTCCTGGTACGAGGTGGTGGCACGCTTCTGGTCCAGTTCCAGCAGGTCCTCCCGCCCGTATCCCGTAATCCGGTTGTTGAACATTGCATTGGATTTGCAATCCCAGATCAGACCCCCCGTGCCGGAAAGGTAGGACTTGTCCAGGCTTATGCCGTATTTAATGGCCAGGTAGCTTTCGAAGATATCCAGCTCAATAGGGGAAAGAACCCGTGGGAACACGAGTAATTCAGGTGTATAGCCGTTGAAGCCCCCCAGTCCATTGATATCGGCGCTAAAGGTGGAAGTGTTGTTTGTGTTTGCACTGACAAACGAACTGCCCAGCGACAGGGTAGCTTTGGTCGCTTCTCCCCACAGGGCCGTGTTCGGCATGGTGTATTTATAGAAACTTGCAATGCGCAACGCACCCTCGCGGGCTTTTTTATCGGTGGTGTTGCTGTTGGGTATGCTTAGCAGGTTTTTCACCGTGTCGTTCCCATATGGCAATACGGGTTTCCCGCTTTCAGCACTTGCATAAATATGGCTTTTTGTGAAGACCACGCTTTCGTTCCGGCGGCCATTCAGGGCGAAGACAAATTTGTCGGGGTTGGTTTCTTCCTTTTTCGGGCCCCATACTCCAATGACCGTCGCCTGGGCCAGGTTGCTCCTATTGATGATTATTTCCTTGCTGGTATTGCCGGCCGATAAGTCCAGGGCGGGATTGAAATTGTAATACATGATCGAATCACGGCCAACGGTATACCCGGCGCCTGCACCGTTTGCAACATATTTCACCAGCGGTACGTTGTTTGACGAAAAGTCTTTCCATTGGTATCTTCCGTTCGGTTGATCCGCCAAAACAGGCACAGTCTTATACCAGGCCTCGGGGATTATACGGCTTACATTTGGAACCACCTTGCCATCGGGCCTTACAATGGTTCCATTGGGTTTGAATATCATGCCATCAGGCTTGGTTTCTGTCCCATCCGGTGCGATAACAGTCCCATCGGGTTTTATCTGGGTTCCGTCGGTCTTCACCATGGTGCCGTCGGGTTCCACTTTCGTCCCGTCGGGCAGGGTGACGGTGACGGTCTTGTCGATCCGGGCGGTGAAATGCTGGCCGGGGATGGCGGCGTACCTGAAGCCGTTGCCCAGGATGATGTACTCGCGCGCCACGTAGTCCCTCGTGGTGCCCGATTCATTGGCGGAGAGCCTCAGGTTCATCGCGGGTGTCTGCGCGCAAAGCAGGCCCGGCGCGCTGCAAAGCAGCAACAGGGGCAGGAGGATGTGTTTGTATCTGGTTTGCATGGTGTATGGAGTTCCCTTGTCCCCGCCCCCCTCCCGTCCTTCGGACGCCCTCTTCCCCGTGAAGGGGGAAATGGGAAGGGGTTCTTGGGGATCCAAGGCTTTTTTAATGGTTTGTTGTGGATTGGTTAGCGGATTGGTTAGCGGGGGTGCGGCTTCGAGCCGCACCCCCGCTTAAACAGGCCAGGCCAAGTTATTTCCCTTGCAGCTGGGACTTCAGCCCCTTGATTTCGGCATTCTGCGCCTCGTTTGCCTTTTGCAGGTCTATCACGTACAGCGTCAGCTCCTCGATCTTCTGCAGCAGCTTGTTCTGCATTTCGCCCATGCTGAGCCCCTTTTCCTTCACTTCGGCAGCCGATGGTATCTCGGGCAGGTGGCTGTTGGCCTTCACGTATTCCTCCACCTTGTGCAGGGGCATGAGGCTGTAGTTTTTGTCAAATACATAGTCGGCCGCAGGCACGTTAAGATCCACAACAACTTCCTCGGCATGGATCTTACCTTTCACGGACAAATCATTCTTCACATACATGGAATTGCATTTCAGCCCTACATCTTTTACATACCTATAGTTTTTCGCATCCGTGATCAATTGGGATTGCGAGGTGATTATATCCAAAGGCTTGTTGCTGGAACTTGTCTTTGCAACTCCATCGGCATTGGCGTCAATTACGGAAACCCTGCTGTTCTGTGTCGTGGACCAATGGTATGTGGCCCCTCCTTTTAGCCAAACAACCAATTCGGGGGAACCACTTTCAGTTGAACCGTCTTGTATATCACCGATGGGATCCCCATAGCGTGTCCCATTAACGGTTATATAGGTTAAACTCACGAGTTTTGTTCCGATATTTCCCCAGATTGAAGGAATAAATTCTACTTCCGAATGAAATGAGCCAAACCAATCCCCATCTTCATGCACGCTATTCCTGTATAATGATAATTTTCCCATACTCGCAACATTCCCTACTCCGCAAACCATAAACCTGACTGGGTAATAATTGGATGAGCCTCCCCCCACATGGAAAGTGCCGTAGGAATTCTGTGCATCAATAGACCTTACAATCAAACTGCCATTCACCTCCAAATTTGAGCTTATCCTTGCATCTCCAGCCACATCGAGTTTCGCGCCCGGGGTGGTGGTGCCTATGCCCACGTTCCCGTTCTTCAACACACTCACTGCAGGTGCCGGGTTATTCCCGGCAAACATTCTGATAGCGTTATCCCCTGCCAACCATAAATCGGCGGAGCCGGTGGTGAGCACACCTTCAATGCCCCATATGGGCATGGTGACGGACGGGGACCTTAAAGTCGGGACTGTTGCCGATGTGACGGTGAAATGGTTGGGGCCTAAAAATGAAATCGTGCGGCCGCATTCAACATTCTCAAGGAATTTACCCGTGCCGTTAACCTCAAGCTTATAACTTGGATTCAGCACACCAATGCCCACATTGCCGTTCACGATTGAATTACCCGCGTTGTAGGCATTGAATGCACTTGAGGTATTCGGGTTGTTATCTACGGAAAAAGTTATGAATACTCCTGTGCATATCGAAGGGGAGGTTTGGTAATTCACACTCCCATCGCTGGTGAAGGTTATTTTAATTTTCCCTGTGGGTATAATTGAAGATATGCTCCCGCTTTGCACCCCGCTCAAACTAACCAACAGGATTTCATTCCCATTGCCATCAATACTATATATTTTAACGTAATCCCACCTGTATTCAGTCCCGATATTATAGTTTATCAACAATGGCTTGTTGGTCACAGTACTGTTCACATACCATGCCATGGATACTTGGTCCACATAGGCTGTTGTCACAGAGATGGCATCATTTTCATTTAACGGAGCCTGGGCATGCATTGCCAGGCAGGAAAAGGATAAGAACAATGAAAGGATAATGTATTTTGCCTTCATAAGGTTATTTTTAATTGCGTTTTTGAATTAGGTTCTGTCAAGTGGATTATTTCGCGTTCTCACGTTCCTTTGTTCTCTGCCTAAGCTGCTCGTTTTGCGCCGGGGTGAGGATGCTGTCCAGCGATAACTGATATTCATCGCTGGCTTGTTTCTTTCTGGAGAGTTTTTCATCATTATTGCCCAGCGCATGTGCATCCTGCATTTTTGCGATGTATTTCTTCAGTTTTTGTTTTGCTGCCATTTTCTGACTGTCGGTCAGGACCACGTCCTTTCCCATTTTTTCAATCATTATGTCAGCCAGGTTATCCTGGGAACCTGATGTTTTAGGGTTTCCCGCCAGCAGCAGGCTGGAGGAAGCGAGAATGGCAACTGCCGCTGCCAGGGTGAATCTGTTTTTTTTCATTGGTAAATATGTTTTTGATTGTTTTTCCCGTTTCGGCTTCCCGGCGGAGCCGGGTTTTTGATTTTATTAATTTTGCAAAGCTAAGTATTTTGTTTGAATTGCAAAATACTTTTCCGGCGGGAAGGGCAAATCCCATTTAATTAAAGAAAGGACTGTTGGTTGATACCTCGTTCCGAATTAACTGAAAATAATTGGAATTCAAACAATTAAATCTAATTAAACTTTACTTGAATACAGGGATTCCGGAAAGGTTAAATGTGGTTAAAGTAAAAAGGGGACGGAAACCGGGACAAACCTCCCAGCTTTCAACCTCCACACCCGAATTGAACAAGTCGGCTGGTATTCCGCAAAAGCCCAGGCAGGCGGCTGACATCAACTTTGCTTGCCTTCTGGCATGGCGGCTAAGAAAAATACATACCTTTGCAAAAAACTCCGGGCTAAAAAGTCGCTTGAACTTCTGTGCGGACGGAAATACAAGTGATATATCTGCCTTATTTTCAATAACTCACCAAACACACCACAGCATGTCCAGGTTTATTAGAAAGAAAAAAGAAGATATCGGCCTTTCGCCTTTCGCACTTGTTTTCAGGGGGCAGAAAAAAGCGGAAGAAATAGGGTTGCACGTGATTGATTTCAACCTGGATAATGTCAGCGACTTTGACCTGCATTCAACAGAGGAGCTGGGCACAATCCCCCAAGCCGGCACTATCAGGTGGCTGAATATCGATGGGCTGCACGAGGTGGAATTAATGGAGGAGCTGGCACGGGCTTTCGAACTCGACAACAATATCCTGTCGGATGTAATGAACCCCTCGGTGCGCCCCAAGGTGCAGGAAATTGAAAACGGCATATTCATCACCATCAAAATGTTGCAATACAAGGGGGCGGGGGAAAACATGGCAGCCGAAAACCTCAGCTTGATTATTACAGACCATGTCCTGATCTCGTTCCAGGAACAGCCGGGTGATGTGTTCAGCCCCGTAAGGGAACGGATCCATAAACATAAGAACAAGATCCGCACGGCGGGACCCGATTACCTGGCTTTTGCACTGCTCGATGTGGTGGTGGACAATTACATATACATTCTTGGCGAGTTGGGCGAGGAAATCGAAAACATCGAAGTGAACATGATGGATGACCCCCGAAACCAGATGCTCGACAACATCAACATATACAAGCGCGAACTGAACTTCCTCCGCAAGAACGTATATCCTGCGAAGGAAATGATCATGAACCTGGCTAAAATGGACTCGGAATTTATCCATGACGAAAACCGCCTCCATTTCAGGGAGCTCCAGGACAACGTGAACGAGGCCATCGAACTATCGGAAAGTTACCGCGAAATATTGTACGACCAATTGAACATTTACCACACCACAATGAGTTCGAAGCTGAACGACATTATGCGTGTACTAACCGTATTCTCGGTGATTTTCATTCCCTTGACATTTATCGTCGGCGTTTACGGGACCAATTTCGATATCTTGCCCGAAATCCATTGGCATTACGGCTATTTCGCCATGTGGCTGCTCATGATTGTGACAACCGGCATCATGCTCGCCTTTTTCAGGTGGAAAAAGTGGCTTTGACATAAGAACTTTTGCCATGCCATGCTTGTTGAACATTTTTGCGGTAGGCCCGTGCTTATTGCTAAAACACCACAAGCGCAATGGAAGATGATGCCCAACAGAGAACACGCAAAACTACCATCGAAAACCAGGTATTGGTTATTATAGGCACGAATGGCGATTTGGCGAAACGGAAGCTTATGCCCGCCATTTTCCAGTTGTACCTCGACGGCTTGTTGCCCGAAAAGTTCGTGGTGATAGGGACAGGAAGCCTGGAAAAGGATGGGGAAACCCACCGGGCGGATGTGGGCGAGTCGTTGCGCGAGTTTGCCCCGGAAAAAACAGAAGCGGGGGCAAACTATCTGGGGGATTTTCTCGAACATGTTTGCTACCAGAAAGTCAACAACCAAATCGAAGAAGATTTTGCATTGTTGAAGTCAACTATCGAAAAGACCACCTCAAGGCTTAATATCCCGAAAAACATTATCTACTATTTTTCCATACCCCCGTTCCTCTGCGAAACAGTGGCCGCCAACCTGGTAAAACAGGGCTTGAATAATGAAACCGATGGTTGGAAACGCATTATCGTAGAAAAACCTTTCGGGTACAGCCTGGCTTCGGCTATCGACCTCGACCAGAAACTCCGGAACGGGTTCAACGAAGACCAGATTTACCGCATCGATCATTACCTGGGCAAGGAAACGGTACAGAATATCCTGGTTACGCGCTTTTCGAATGGATTCTTCGAGCCAATCTGGAACCGGAAATACATCGACCGGGTTGAAATCACCGCTTCCGAAAAAATTGGCGTGGCCAACCGGGGCGGGTATTACGATGGTTCGGGTGCCATGCGCGACATGATCCAAAACCACTTGCTGCAAGTGCTGGCCATAGTAGCTATGGAGCCACCCGCCATTTTCGACTCGGAATCCATCCGCAACGAAAGTGTCAAGGTCCTGCAGGCATTGCGCCCCATCAAACCTTCGGAAGTGGCCGGGAACGTGGTCCGTGGCCAGTATGTCGAAACACGGGTGAACGATGAAACCAGGAAAGGATACCGGCAGGAAAAAGGCGTGGAAGCCAATTCGGATACCGAGACTTTCGTGGCCATGCGCGTTTTTATCGACAACTGGCGCTGGGGCGATGTGCCGTTTTATATCCGTACCGGGAAACAGCTTCCCGAGCAGATCACCGAAGTCAACATTCATCTCAAACCGGCTCCACACCAGCTTTTCAAACAGCGTTGCATGGCGCAGGCGACAAACATGATTATCCTCCGGATTAACCCCGATGCCGGGGTGGCCATCGATTTTGGAATGAAAGTACCCGGGGCTGGATACAAGGTGCAGAACGTGAACATGGCTTTCCACTATTCCGACCTGGCGCAAAGCAAAATTTCGGAAGCCTACGAACGGCTTCTGCTCGACTGCATGATTGGCGATTCTACACTCTATGCCCGTGCCGATGCGGTCAGGGCAAGCTGGAAATTCGTCGACCCGGTTCTCGAAGAATGGAAAAATAATCCCGGCATTCCGTTGTACTTCTACGAATGCAATACCTGGGGTCCCAAAGAAGCCAACGCGCTGTTCAACAACAAAGAATTAAAATGGCGGGCGCCGTTCAAAAAGTTCAAAACGGAATAAAACCGGGAGGCATTACACGCTTGGGAAACTACCCAGGTTTCAACCACTTACTTAGATTATTGGCAATATGAACCCCCTACTGCATATTCACGAAACACCCGAAGACACGGCGCGGGCCCTGGCAGGATTGATACTGGTAAAAGCCAACGAAAAAAAACGGCTGTCGCTACCCTTGAACGTAGCCTTGTCGGGGGGCAACACGCCGAGGCTGCTTTTCACAATCTTGGTTCAGGAATATTCCGAAACAATGCCATGGCACATCCTGCGCCTGTTCTGGGTCGACGAACGATGTGTCCCGCCAACCCATCCCGAAAGTAATTTCGGGATGGCTTACGAAAATTTGCTGAAAAGAGTACCTTTGCAAGGCGAACATGCTTTCATGATACAAGGCGATGCCCAACCCGAAGATGAAGTGTTGCGTTATCAAAACCTGCTGGAAACCGAATTGCCGACACACGAAGGTTTCCCGCAATTCGACCTGGTCCTGCTCGGCATAGGCAATGATGGACATACGGCTTCCATTTTTCCCGGCAACCTGAGATTATTCCATTCGGAAATGGCAGTGGTCGTGGGAATTCAGCCGGGTACGGGGCAAAAACGAATCACGCTCACCGGTTCGACCATCAATCAGGCCAGCCAGGTGGTGTTTTTTGTCACCGGGGCATCGAAATCTTCTGTTCTGAGGCAGATTATTGAAAACGAACCCGGCTCGGAAAAATATCCTGCAGCCCATGTTCGACCAGTTTCCGGCACGGCCGAATTTTTTATGGATAAAGCGGCCGCTTCGGAATTGAAACTGACAAAATAATATTGTAAATCATTCAATACCCGATAAATATGCAATCTTTCAAGTTGACTTTCATTTCCTTCCTAATGTTGTCCTTGCCATTGTCTTTACAGGCAAAAAAGACAGCCGAACCCAAATTCTTCACAACAAGAAATGCTTCCTCATGGAGTTATATTTTAAACGACAAAACCCTGAATCCGGCGGATGTTTTTCTCATGGGAGATGGAGTTTTGCATATTACGGGAGTATCATCGGGATACCTCCGTACAAACAAAAAGTACAGCAATTACACATTGAAACTGGAATACCGGTGGACCGATGGAGTTGGGAATAGCGGCGTGTTGGTGCATATCCAACCGAAAGACAGCATTTGGCCTGTTTGCTTCCAGGTGCAGCAAAGGGCGGGTGCAGCCGGCGACGTCATTTGCATGAACGGTTTGCGGGCCAAAGAATGTACCGATTCGGTGAAATTCACAGTCCCGAAAATGAAACCAACGAACGAGAAAACGCCCGGCGAATGGAACAGCATGGAAATTATTTCCAAAAAGGGGACGTTGACCGTTTTTATCAATGGTGAATTGCAAAACAAAGTAACCGGGCTGACTGCAACCAAAGGATACATTGGTTTTCAAAACGAAGGTAAACCGCTCGAATTCAGGAAATTGGTTGTAGAATAGATTTTCAGGATAGCGTACTGGTTTTTTAGAACACAAATTGAACAAAAGCCGCAAATGCTTCCACAGGTACATTGGTGCATTTTTTTGTATCTTTGCAGGCTAAAATCAGTTCAAATAAAGTTTTATGGGGAATTATGCCAAATGGATTGGCGCCGGCATTGGTTTTTGGGCTTTGGGTGGCCCGGTTGGCGCATTAATCGGTTTTGCCATCGGCTCGATGTTCGATGGTTCAGTAAACTCAGTCGCCACACGTCCCGAAAACCGGGCTGCCACATCCGAAGGCGATTTCAAAATGAGCCTGCTTGTCCTCATGGCCTGTGTCATGAAAGCCGACGGCCGTGTCGACAAGTCGGAACTGGCCGTGGTGAAGAAATTCCTGGTGGCTAATTTCGGCGAACAAGGAGCGCTCGAAGCCTTGCAAATCCTGAAAAAACTGCTCGAACAACCTATCAACGAAACGGAAGTTGCCGCGCAAATCGGCCAGCATATGAACTATTCGGCCAAGCTCGAACTCCTTCACCTGCTTTTCCGGATTGCGCATGCCGATGGCGAGATAGATCCACTCGAATTGGCTTCCATCTTGCGTATATCAACCATTTTCCGGATCGACCGGCTCGATTTCGAGTCCATCAAAGCGCCTTACATGAAGCAGGTTGACCGCGATTGGGCTTATAAGTCGCTCGAAATTGAGCCTACGGCCACCAGCGAGGAAATTAAAAAAGCATACCGCCGCATGGCCATGAAATACCACCCCGACAAGGTAAACGAGTTGGGCGAGGATGTGAAAAAATCGGCAACTGAAAAATTCAGGCAAATCAATGAAGCTTACGAGACATTGAAAAAACAACGGAATTTAAAATAGATTTACGATTTCAGATTGAATTTGGACATTGAATTGGTAAACCCGTTCGTTTTGTTCCGATTAGAAAATGTCGGCGAAGCCAATTGCCGCTCAAACGACAAAGTGTTCAGCCTCGGCCGGAACGGACTACCAGGCAGCTTGTAGCGCAAAATCCGATGCTGATTCCATAAATAAACTTAAGGTTGTAGAAGAAGAAACTAATGAAACAGTATATTGGTTAGAAAATCCTTGAAGAAAGCGGATTGGCTACAACTGGCATGTAGCAGCAGAAAAAAGGGGCTAATGAAATTTTTCCATTGCCATTGCTCCAATAAATGCAATCCGAACAGGAGTTAATCAAAAATGGGAGTGCAGCAGACTCTATGATTAATCAATTGTAAATCTAAAATTGTAAATCTAAAATGAATTTATTTATTTACAACACACTCAGCCGCACAAAGGAAGAATTTGTGCCGTTGCATGGGAACAAGGTAGGACTTTATGTCTGCGGGCCAACGGTTTACGGTGATGGACATTTGGGCCATGCGCGGCCGGCCATTACTTTCGACATCCTTTTCCGCTACCTCACGCATGTGGGCTATAAGGTACGTTATGTGCGCAACATTACCGATGTGGGCCATCTCGAAAACGATGCCGACAGTGGAGAGGATAAAATTGCCAAGAAAGCACGTCTGGACGAGCTGGAACCGATGGAAGTGGTCCAATATTTCACCAACCGGTACCACAAGGCCATGGAATCACTCAACGTGTTGCCACCAAGCATCGAGCCGCATGCTTCGGCGCATATCATGGAGCAAATTGATTTCGTGCAGAAAATCCTCGATGCCGGTTTTGCTTACGAAAGCGAAGGTTCGGTGTATTTCGATGTGGAAAAATACAATCAGAAACACAATTACGGCAAACTTTCGGGGCGAAACATCGACGAAATGCTCGAAACCACCCGCGACCTCGAAGGGCAAACAGAAAAACGCCGCAGCGTGGATTTCGCCTTGTGGAAGAAAGCCTCGCCCGAACATATCATGCGGTGGAAAGCACCCTGGAGCGATGGTTTCCCTGGCTGGCACCTCGAATGTTCAGCCATGGGAACCAAATATTTAGGCGAAGAATTCGACATTCATGGTGGCGGCATGGACCTCATGTTCCCACACCACGAATGCGAAATTGCACAAAATAAAGCTGGCCTTGGAAAGGACAGCGTGAAATACTGGATGCACAACAATATGGTCACCATCAACGGCCAGAAAATGGGGAAATCGCTGGGCAACTTCATTACACTCGAGCAATTCTTCACCGGGAACCACCCCTTGCTGACCAAAGCTTTCAGCCCGATGACGGTGCGTTTCTTTATCCTCCAGGCGCATTACCGCAGCACGGTCGATTTCAGCAGCGCAGCTCTCGAAGCGTCTGAAAAAGGCATGGCACGCTTGATGGAAGGCTATGCCCGCTTGCAGAAACTTGCTCCTTCGGCCACATCGACAGTTGAAACAGCCGGGCTCCGCGACAAATGCGAGGAGGCCATGTGCGATGACCTCAACACGCCAATCGTAATTTCCTGTCTGTTCGATGCCTTGCGTGCCATTAACTTGGTTCATGATGGAAAGGAAACCATTTCGGCTGATGATTTGAAGGAGTTACAGTCTGTCTTTGCGGTATTTATCGAAGAAATCCTGGGCCTGAAACCGGAAAGCGAAGCATCGTCAGGCAACGAAGCCTATAAAAGGGCCATCGATTTGCTGTTGAACCTGCGCCTCGAAGCCAAACGGAACAAGGATTGGGCTACCAGCGACAAAATCCGCAACGAACTGACAGCACTCGGTTTTGAAATTAAAGATACGAAAGATGGATTCGAGTGGAAGATTTAGTACGCAGTATTTTAAAATAATGAATTATAATATATTGATATAAAGCACCATCAATTGCATGCAGAGTTGCTTGAAACAAGCCTGTTTCAAATAACTCTCCGCATCAGGTTAAAATTAGTGATTTGCATTTCTGGCACGTTGCATTTTTTGCAGATTGGCAATTTTAATTTGAATCGAACCTCTGGAATTATCTCCAAAAAAACCTTAATTGAAATCAACCAATAACTAAAAAATACCTCAAGTAGAGGCCAGAAACAAAAATGGAAACGACCAGACAACAAAAAATAGCCCGGATGCTGCAAAAAGAGTTGGGCGAAATCTTTTTATTGTACGCCCGCAAATTGCAGGGAACGCTAATTACCGTTACCGCCGTCCGCGTAAGCCCCGACCTGGGCATTGTCCGCGTACACCTGAGCATCTTCCCCAGCGACAAAGCCAAAGCCATTATCGAACAGGTGACGGCTGACACCAAGGCCATACGCTTTGATTTGGGGAAACGGGTACGAAACCAATTGCGTATTATCCCGGAACTGTTTTTCCACAATGATGATTCGCTCGATTACCTCGAAAACATAGACAACTTGTTGAAAAGCGACCCCCCATCGCCATTGAAGGAGGGTGAAGAGATTGAACTTGATTAATTTTCCCGGCGGATGGTTTCTGGAAATCGGGACATAAAACACAATGTGCGCGGACTTTCATTTTCACTTATGATTGCCCGCCGGTACTTGTTTTCGAAAAAATCGCACAATGCCATCAATATTATTTCGGGCATTTCGGCTACAGGGGTGGCTATCGGCACCATGG
>DATGXD010000051.1:0-17334 GCA_035299105.1 Paludibacter sp.
ATAAAAAAGAAGGATAAGAAAAATAAATTTGTGTGAATTCATGAAAATAGGTTTTCTTCGGGTTATAATTGCTTGTTTGGTTCATACCTGAATTCATCAATATCGGTGTAGGCTTTCGACTGCTTGTTATCGGAAGACATGAAAAGCCCCAGGATAACCCCCGTAAAACCACCGGCCGTTTCCGAACTGATATAACGGCTGTTCATTTTGCCAAGCGGGTTGAACGACTTTCCATCCAGGGAATATTCAAAATAATAATTGTGGTTGTCGCCTTTCACCCTCAAGGAGATTTCCTTCTCGGGGATTTCTACTTTGTTTGCCACGCACTTCAATTCGCCAAGCCGGTATTTCAAAACCAGGAAGCGTTTGTTCGACTCCTTGCGCACCACCAGGTCGTAGTGCGAGACATTGTCCATCAGCACGGTAATGCCCGATTCATCTCCATCTTGCCCCTTGAACATGTCCATTGCCACGGTGGCAGCAAAGTTGACATGTTCCTGCCTGCGGCCGACAAAGGTCGGGGAAGCCAAGTCATCCAATTTCACGGGGGAAGTTTTCAACCGCAGGAATCCTTTGCGTTCAGCCAGGGAATAACGGCCATAATCAGGATTTCGGAGGTAAACCCATTCAAAGCCCAGTTTACCCTCGTCGAAATTGGTGACGGGTTCTTTCTTTCCCAAGGGTTGCAAGGGCAGGGTAGGCACTTTCATATCCAGCGCAATGGTGCCATCGCCATTCACCACCGGCCAGGCATTCTTGTCCCAACGGACAGGCGCCAGGAAAGTTTCCCTCCCCAACAAGTGGTGCAGGCCGGACTGGGGGCGGAAAGCCAGGCAAACCATCCACCACGAGCTATCATTTGCCTGTACCAGGTCGGCATGCCCGGTACCCTGGACAGGATTATTTTGGGCATTCACATTTATATGGGTCAAAATGGGGTTCGACGGGTTCGACTCGTAGGGACCGTAAATGTTCCGGCTTCTTGCAATAGTCACTTTGTGTCCATACTCGGTACCTCCCTCGGAAATCATCAGGTAGTACCATCCATCCTTTTTATAAATGTGCGGCCCTTCGGGGTAACGGCCACCGGTTCCACTCCAGAGAGGACGGCTCTCGGTCAGCTGTTCGCCTGTCATGGGATTTATTTCCGACAAATAAATCATGTTCGATGGATTGGATGTGAGGTAACATTTGTCGCCTTCGAAATAGAGGGAGGGGTCGATACCACCTTGTTTCAGGCGAACCGGATCGGACCACTCGCCGGCAGGGTCTTTTGTATACACGATAAAGTTGCCTTTCGACACATCGGTCGTTACCATGTAGAATATTCCATTGTGGAAACGGATGGTGGGGGCGTATATGCCTCCGGAGGCGCCGCATTTATCCAGGTCGAGTTGGGATTTGCGGGTAAGGCAATGGCCGATTTGCTCCCAGTTTACCAAATCCTTGCTGTGAAACACCGGGACACCGGGGAAATACTCGAAACTACTGTTTACCAGGTAGAAATCATCGCCTGCCTTGCATACACTCGGGTCGGGGTGAAAACCGGTTATCACAGGATTAGTGTACCCAGCCACATTCTGGGCAGTTGCAAAACAAATATTAAGGGACAAAATTAAGAATAAGCTGATTCTTTTCATTATGCATTAGTACAAAAAAGTTACGGTGTCAAAGATACCGTAACTTTTTTGTACTAAAGGGAATGATATGTTTTGCATATAGTACATTTTTGTATCATTTTTGTATCATCCCAGTTCCCGTAGCTTGTAAGTCCGGACATATTCGGAAGGCGATACTCCAAATTCCTCTTTGAAATTGATTGTGAAACGTTTGGGCGAATTATAACCTACCTCATAAGCAATTTCGGCAATCTGCATCTGGCTTTTTTCAAGGAGCTGCCGTCCCCTCTTGAGCCTGATTGTCCGGATAAATTCTGCGGGGCCTTTCCCTGTTATGGCCATGAGCTTCTTATATAAATGTCCCCGGCTCAGGCTCAAGCCCTCACCCAGCATTTCGACACTGAACTCGGTATTCTTCATATGCTCCTCCACAATTTTAATCGCTTTCTCTATCAATTTTTCGTCTAATGCAGTAATGGTGATTTCGCTTGGGCTTATATCCATCCTGTCTTTAAATTCGAGGTGCGAGTTCAGGTTCCACTCAATGAATTTTGTAATCCGCAGTTTCAAAATGTCAAGGTTGAACGGCTTGGTCAGGTAATCGTCGGCACCCAGTTCAAGCCCTTCGATTTTATGCTCATCGGCAGTCCTGGCGGTCAACAAGATGACAGGGACGTGCGACCAGTTGATGTTTGTTTTAATTTGCCTGCAAAGTTCTATCCCATCCATTACTGGCATCATGATATCGCTCACAACTATATTCACATCGTTATTATTTAACAACAGTAGGGCTTCCTGGCCGTTGTTTGCTATTAAGACAGTGTAGTCATCACACAAATTGTCACTAATAAAGTCGCACAAATCCTGGTTGTCGTCTACAAACAACAGCACCTGTTTCGGAAGCACGATTTCAACCGGTCTATTGCCAACCACGTCAATTTCCTCGTGGAACTCCGCATCTTCATACTTTTCGAAATCGATAGTTTGTATTATGGGGAACCGGATGGTAAATATGCAGCCACTTGGGACATTGTCTTCAATTACAATTGTCCCGTCGTGCAGTTTCATGTATTCACTCACGATATGCAGGCCAATGCCACTCCCCGTGGTTTTCGTATTTTGCGTGGTCTGGTAGAAACGGTCGAAAACAAATTTCTTATCTTCATCCGCAATGCCAATCCCCGTATCGGAAACACTGATACAAACATCCGTGTTGTCCGTAAAAAGGGTCAACACAATTGTTCCTCCGTTAGGCGTATACTTGAATGCATTCGACAACACGTTCACAATGCATTTCATTATTTTATCCTGGTCGTATTCTATCCACAGCTTGTCAACACTGCTGTTTTTCAAAAAGGTTATGTTCCTGTCGATGGCATACACATTGAACGAAGAATATATCTCATCAACCAAACCGACAATGTCACCCGGCTTCAGGTTCAAGTGTTCTGCGCCCACATCCAGCTTCCTGAAATCGAGCAAGGAATTGATCAACGACAGCAATTGTTGGGCATTCTTGAACATCACGTCCAGCTTTTTCTTCAGGCTTTCATCCTTCACATCTCTCAGCATAGACTGTAATGGCGTGATAATCAGTGTCAATGGTGTGCGGAGGTCATGGCTAATATTGGTAAAGAACCTCAATTTCATCTCGGTTACCTTCATTTCCTGCTCCTGGGCCATCTGGATTGTATGTTGCTCCAACTTGTATTTATGGCGTTTCTGATTCCTGTAGATTGCATACAGTATCAAATCGAAAGACAGGAGGATATAAACAATTATTGCCCAGAATGAAAGGTAAAATGGTGGTGCAACATTGAGAACCAGCACCTTGGGTTCAGCGCTCCATACCCCATCGCTGTTGCAGGCCTTCACCAGCAATTTGTACTTTCCAACCGGGAGGGAAGTCAAATAAATCTCGTTTTTAGTAGTTGAAATCCATTGGTCGTTGAATCCTTCGATTTTATATTGATATTTAACCTTGTCGGCGTTGATAAGATCCAGCGTTGAAAATTCCAATTTTATGTGTTTGTGGTTATACTTCAAATCGAGCTGGGACGAAAGTTCGATTGATTTCCTTAGGATTAAATCCCCGTTTAAAGCCGAATCGACTAATACCGGTGTGTTGCCTACCTGCATTTTTGTAAAAATCACCTGTGGCAATGGCATCTTTTTCTCTTCCAGCTTGTTGGGGTCGATGTAAATGACTCCCTCGATGGAACCTATCAGCAAATCACCGTTTCTTAATTTGCAAATGGAATGGCTATTGAAATAATTGCTTTTCAAGCCATCCTTGTCGGAAAAGTTCCTGTTCTCAAAAGTATAACTCTTATCCGCATCCTGCCTTACATTCAAAACGGACAAACCGTTACTTGTCGAAACCCAGATATTGTGTGAATTATCTTCCTTGATATCCTTAATGATATTATCGCACAATCCGTTTAACATGTCGTAATAATACAAGGTGTCTTTTTTGGTGTCCCAAATTGTCAACCCACTCACACTCCCAATCCACAAAAGATTCCTGCTGTCTTTGAACACAGTGGACAATTGCTGGTTTTTGAAACGCTGCGTACCTTTTTTATTTCCTGTAAACACCTGCCTTGCATCTGTCTTAACATCTATGGCAACAAGGCCGTTTATCGAGCCAACGTAAATTTTATTTCCTCCATCACACTCTATGTCCGAGGCATAAATGGTGGTATCGAAAGGCGAATGGAAAAAACTCTTGTTTATGTCATCACCGGAAGCAAATTTATATATTCTACTACCCAAAGTCCCAATCCAGATGTTCCCGTACCTGTCTTCGCGCAAACCCCATATGTTGTTCGAGGATAAGTTGCTGTTGCTCGTTGTGAACTGGTAGAACTTGCTATGGTCCATACAAAAAAGCCCTTTCTGGTAGGTCCCGATCCATATCCTGCCCTTGCGGTCCTCGATCATCGAAACTATCGCCGTGTTTGGCACCGGCAGTTTCGCGATTTTTTTGGTATCCCTGTTCTGTACAAACAAGCCATCCCCATCGGTTCCCAACAAGATATTCCCATTTTGCAATTCCACTATCTTGCTCACATCCTTGCATTGCTCCTGGTGGTAAGTGATGAAATTCTGGAAATTTTCGTTGAAAACCGAAATCCCGTTTTTACTATGCCCCACCCATAGCGTACCGTTGTTCTCATAAAAAAGGCAACCGACATTATTGGACAGCAAGGATGCGGGGTTCGAATTCGAGGAAAGGATGTTAGTCAATGTCTCATCCGATTTATTAAAGACAAAAATCCCCTTATGGTCTGTCCCTATGTATATTTTACCTTCACTGTCTTCAATGACAGAAAAAATATTACTTTGCGACTTGATTTGTGAGTTCAGGAAGATTGTTTTCCATTCGTGGGTATTTTCTTTCCTGTATAAAATCTGCTCGTACTTAAAGGAATATATCCAAATCCCACCCCTCGAGTCGACAAAAATCCTATTATCCCGGTACAATTGCTTTGCCCCGGGGAGCAGGATTGTTTCCTGCAAGCCGGATTTTTTATTCAATTTCCAACATTCACCAAGCGTGCTCACAAAATACAAGTTTTCATAATCATCGCTTATTTCTATCCCCGATCCCCTCCTGAACAGTTTGTTGATTTTAAAATGGCGTGTGGTTTTTTCGCCGCACGAATAAATGTAAACATCCGTGCGGTTCGAAACAACCAGGTTTTTCTTCTTATCGACGTATATTTTGTCGCCGTAGGCATAGCTGATATGGAGGTCTTGCAAGAATCCCCTAAGATCCCGGTTGAAGTTATCCTTTTCCCTGTTGTAAACTGCATAATTATTGCTTCCGAAATCAATCCAGATATTTTTCAAGCCATCTTCTTGTAACCCGTTTATATTACTGGAGGGCAATGTATTGGACACTTCCGCATTTGAAAAGTACACCTTGAAGTTGTAGCCATCGTACCGGTTCAATCCAAACTCCGTCCCCACCCACAAAAAGCCGTAGCTGTCTTTCAATATGGTTCTCACCGCATTGTTCGAAAGCCCGTTCTTGGTGCTTAAATAATGAAACACATACGAGGGTTCGCCCCACGTGGACGAAGCCTGAATGAATACCAGACTTAAAACCAATAATAACTTTTTAATTTTCATTTACCCTGAATTTGTTTAAGAAGAAATAGAGCGACGACATGACACGTGTGTCAAAGATATTCATTTTTCAACTATCTCTGACACACTGATTTCACTTTAACGTAATTTGTCTGTTTTTATTCTACCTCAACGAATTCCATCCATAAGCGGGCAAAGTGATTATATCGTTGTATTTGCAACTTATGGATTTCTATTTTTGTGTAATACCTTTCCATTTATCCGTTCTGAATGATACAGCGGGCAATCCTTCCTAATTAACTAAATTTCACACCGGATTATCCTCGGACATAACAGACAGCTTCAGGGGTTACACGCTGTCAGAGTAAGCCACATAGCAAAATTCCCAAAACAGCATTAACGTTTGGAAAGCTTTACATAAGTGGGTTCATTTCTATTGGCAGTAATCCACCCTGCTTCATTCAGTTTTAATTCAACCACCTGAATAGAGGTTCGACGCTGTTCATAGCCGTCCTTCCATTTATCGACTCCAGTTCTGCCGGGGTGCGTGAAGTAATACATGTACACTCTATCCTTACTTATAACAACATTAGCATGCAATGCATTTGGAATATCGTCCTTACCAATCCCTTCGCCATCAGGCATTAGTGGACTTCCGGGTTGAGCTTCCCACGTGTTGCCATCTTTTGACCGATGAACCGTTTGCCCTGTCCAGGTATCAATAATGAGCCAGTAATATCCCTTCCATTGAAAAGCAATGGGACCTTCTCCATTAATTTTCAATGCTTCCTTTGGAGCCGACCAAGTGTAGAGATCTTTACTTTCGGTTACATTAATATGCGAATAGCCATTTTGATCTTTATAGTACATCCGCCACATTCCATCAGGCATTCGTAAAATATCCGCATCAATGACCGATGTACCTAATTGTGAAAGACGGCTTTCATATTTCCAATCGTTTAGATTGGTGCTTGTGAGATGCGCAATAAAACCGGGCAGTCCCCAGTTCTCAACAATACCCGGCTCTATGCTCAGATACATGTGCCACTTGCCATCCGATCCCAATACAATATCCGGAGCCCAAAAAGTGGTAGAGTCCTTGCCGCCGCATTCTGCGGGGAGATCTTTAAAATTTGCATCACCAATATATTTCCAATTGGCGCCGTCGGTAGATTCCGCAATGCCGATAGGTGTCCCAAAAACCCAACTGACGCCGGGCAACTTGGTCATATTGGCTCTGCGATTAGTATAATACATCCACCATTTTGAAGTAAGCGGATTCCATACAACCACAGGATCGGCAGCGCCATCATAAACAGGATCACGGAAAACCGGCTTTGGCGCAACCACCCCATATTTAGTGTTACGAACTGTTTTCAAATTACCACCCGACTTATAATTCACAAGTTCGAGAGCTGTTTTCTTTGATATTTGAATTACAGTTCCATGAGACATTTTAAGATCAGACACTTCCCTTTGCCACTCTTTTAAGTTCCTGCTCGAAAAAACATAGGCAAAATCACTTTCAAAAGGATCGGTAAACATCATATACTTCTTACCCAGTTTTACGACGGCTGGTCCTTCATCGCCGGTTGATGGCTTAATGGGACCTAATTCCTCTCCCCACACCCCTTCAGGAGTTTTTCCGATACGATAGTAATCTGTTGGGACACCGCTATTATCATCTTTTTTATAAAACATGATGTACCGTTCTTTCCCATCCTTATAAATAAATGCATCAATAGGGCCATCGTTGCCCGGAGCGCCACCACAAGTGAAACCATTTCTGAACAATATTTTCGGTTCTGAAAACGCTTTAAAATCTTTGGTTGTCACATAATATATTCTGCCTTCCGACCCCTTTGTTTTCCATGGCCCAACTTGAGATGACCAGTAAATCATGTACTGATTTTTCAGGTCGTCATAAAAAATTTCGGGAGCCCAGCAGTTGGTGGTGCTATCAATACGTTCGCCAACAGGAATCGCTTTTTGTTCCCCCCAATGGATAAGGTCCAGCGACTCTGCGTAACCGATATCTTTCCCGCCCCAACCGGAAGTCCACACCATGCGATAAACGCCATCCTTACCACGGTTGATACTTGGATCGCGCATTAGTTTTTGCGATCCTACCTGTGGTACAATAACAGGTTGCCCGCCATTCAATTGCTGCCAATGCACACCATCGGTACTTAAAGCCAAAAGCGTCCCGCTAGCCTGCCCGGTGAAATAAGAAAAGAGCAGAAATTGCTTTGCATTCCAATCTATTTTACTTTGAGATGAACCGTTGGCCAACATATCCGGAGTTGAATGAACCTGGCAATTTGCATTCAAAGAAATGAACAAAAGCAAACAAATGGCACTAAGGGCTTTTACAATCTTCATATAGTTTTGATAGTAATTATTGAGTGTGCGAATTATCAAATATTTATTTTTGAGTAATTCCTTTCCATTTATCCGTTCTAAAGGGAACGGCGGGCAATCCTTCCGAATTGACCAAATTGCATACCGGATTGTCTGCCCAAGCATAGCGCACGGCCACCGGATGTTGAACCTTGTCGCTCGAAACTATGATTTCGTTACCTACGATTGAAGCTTTTGCCCAAATAAACTTTTTGTCCTCACCGGCAATGGCAAAGCCGGTAACTTCTTTCCCATCAATTGTTTTTAATCCACTTCCGGTATTCTCAAAACGGATGTGAACTTCTTGCCCTTTTACCGCATAGCTTTTATATATTGGTCCATTAGCAATTACGTTTTGCTGGTAAACCTGTTTTTCGGCAATCAATGCCAAGCGGCGACCCACCTCCTGTTTGTTTGTAGGATGGATATTATCTGCTTCTCCTAATTCAATAGTACAAGCCATACCTGTGTTGGGTTGCGAAAGCGTCATGGTCTGTGCTTCGCGCAACTCAGCCCATTCGCTTTCCATCGGTTCGGCTTGAACTTTCTTATAATTTGGCAATTGTACATAAAAGAAAGGAAGGTTACCTTGTCCCCAGCGTTGCCGCCAGTCGGAAATCATCATTGGGAAAAGTTTGCGGTAATTATAAGCCGCCGAGTCGTTGGCTTCACCCTGATACCAAAGGAATCCTTTGATCCCAAACGGAATAAGCGGATGAATCATTGAATTGTAAAGCACTGTAGGATAATACTGGTAATTAACTCTTATCGGGAATAATGATTCCAGGTCCTTTTGAAACAGCCATTTTCCGGCTAAAGATATTTTTGATTTTCCCTCTGCTAAATATAGATCTTCAGCCGATGATGTTATTCCTCCATTGCCCCAAATCATAGCTATCCGTACAGCAATTGTGTTCTCTCCATTCTTCACAATGCCGGCCGGAATAGTATAGGTGTGTGATTGCGCGCCATTCCATACGGTTTTACAGATTTCAACACCATTGAAATAGAGCGAGTAGTTCATTTCGGGGTGACCGATATTCAGCACCATGTCTTTCCCTGAAAAGGACTCGGGCAAAACAACTTTCTTCCTCATCCAAACCATTCCTTCATAAGCTCCAATACCGAAATTTTTAATCGATCCGGGCATTTCTACAACCCGCCAGGCAGCATCATCGTAATCTGTTGACGTGATAATTTTATCCGTGTTATTTTGAGGGTGATATACGATATCCCACATACGAACCCAATTCAGGCTGTCCTGTACAAAATGGTTCGGAGTTAGGGTGTCGTTGCTCAGTGTCCGTGTCCGTGTTATGGGCGAAGAAAGCAACATTTCGCGGCTGGTCCAGGCTTCTACCGGTGTACCACCCCGCGAAGGCTGGATAATTCCTACCGGCACATTTTGATCCCGGTGTATCTTGCGCGCAAAGAAATAAGCCACCGCCGAGAAATCCTTCACATTTGTTGGGTCACACACTTTCCATTTTCCCGAAAGTATATCGTTTTGAGGGGCTAATTTCACATCCTGAGCCACAACAATAAAACGTATCTGAGGATAATTTGCTTTTGCCATTTCATTTGCTGCATCCTGAACCTGCTGCACCGACATATCCATATTCGATTGACCCGAAGCTAACCAAACATCGCCGATAAGGATTCCCTTGAAGTCGATTTTCGTGTCCGGTTTTCCGGCTTCATTTATTGTTAGTGTGTAAGGTCCACCGGCTTTGAATTTCGGGAAACGAACCATCCATTTTCCAACTTTATCGGCTTTAACCTTAACTGTGCTACTGCCCAATTGAGCTACAATCTGCGAGCCGGGCGTAGCAGTTCCCCACACAGGTATTTTAATACCGCGTTGCAAAACCATGCTATCGCCAAAAACTTTGGGCATCGTTATTTGCGCTGAAGCAAACACAATAGCAGAACATAGGACAATGGTAAAAAAGATTTTTTTCATGGTATTAAGAAATTATATTTCTCAAATAGAATAATTCCAACACGAAGTCACGAATTGTTTTAAATTTTTTCTTCTTATTAAAAAAACACAAAGTAAAAAATACAAGTATTTTTTTGTAACCGCTATGTAAATGAGCTAAAAATAAAACATTCATGTTTTATTTCTTTGTATCTTTATAAAAGTAAATATGAATGAAAGTCTGATAAATTTTTGTGTCTTCGCGTCTTTGTGTTTAATGAGTAATGTTATTATTTTATAGTTTTTCGAACCGGGCAGTCCAGCCACCAGCGGTTGCCAACTGGATATTTAGTTTGTCTTTATTGGTCAGTATTTTCTCCTCGCGCTTATAATCGGTGGCATCGCGGTCGGCATTTACGCCATCGCTGAATATCTCTGCTTTATATTGCCCTTCGGGTAAAAACGACAAGTCAATAGTCATCGAACGTGAATCCCAGTTGGTCAGCGCGCCAACATACCAATTGTTATTTTTGCTGCGGGCCGTTACAATATATTCCGACACTTTGGCATCCAACACAACAGTGCGATCCGTAACCGTCGGCACTTTCACCATAAAGCGTGTGCATTCGGCTTCCTTGCGGTAAGCGGTGGGGTTGTCGCAAAGCATTTGCAACGGTGCTTCGAAAACCGTGTACATTGCCATTTGATGCACACGTGTACCCTGACTCATGGGCATGGAATTCGATGGCTGGAAGTTGTCGCGGGTGGCGTTGCGCATGGCGCCGGGGGTGTAATCCATCGGGCCGGCCATCATCCGGATAAACGGAAGCGTAACGTCGTAAGGCGGCATGTTGTCGCGTGCCCATTTCACATTCTCCAATCCCTTCACACCCTCGAAATTCAACACGTTGGGCCATGTTTTCTGAATGCCCGAAGGTTTCATGCCATGGTAATCAAGCAACATCTTGTTTTGAGCAGCCATTGCTGCCAAATCGTAGCATGAACGCATCGATTTTTGATCATCCCTGTCAAAAAAGTCGACCTTAAAGCCCTTCACGCCCATTGCCGCATATTTTGCAAAAGCTTGTTCCTTCACAACATCCAAATCGTGCCATGACGACCAAAGCACAATTCCCACGTTTTTACTTTTTGCGTAATTAAGTATTTCTTCCAGGTCGATTCCCGGGGATGTTGCCAGGATATCGTGTTTTTTGTACCAGCCCTCATCAAGCACTACATATTCAACACCATATTCCGATGCAAAATCGATGTAATATTTGTATGTTGGGGTGTTAATCCCCGCCTTGAAATCGACGTGCGAAATATTCCAGTTGTTCCACCAGTCCCAAGCCACTTTGCCGGGTTTTATCCACGAAGCGTCGGCAATCCGCGAAGGGGCAGCCAGCCGCTGCACCATGTCATTGTCGGCAAGCTCCTTATCATTTTTACTGATAAAAACCACACGCCAAGGGAATTCGCGCGGTTTCGTGGTTTTAGCAATAAAATCAGCCCGTTTGCTTACCCAGAAATTCAAATCATCATATCCGCCAATCCTTTCATCAGTAGGGTATTTTGGGAAAACGCCCACAAATCCTTGTTTTGTTTGTTTATTGAGGTCGAGGTACAATCCGGGATAATCCTCCAAATCTGTTTCCATCAGCAGGGCTTTCTTTTGGTTACCCAAATCGACCAACAGTGGGAGAATGGCTAGCGAATCGGTGCGGAATTGCGAGATATTTGTCTGATCGTAAATAATTTCAAATGGTGTTTGAAATTTATCGCCTTCGCGAGGGTCACGTACATAGGGTATCCAGGCCTTGTGGTCGGCTTTAAAATTAAAGCTTGCCTGCTCATCGGCAATCGTAATTCCACCCTTTTTCAAAGAGAAGAAACGATAGGCAACGCCATCGTTGTAAGCCCTGAAAATCACGCCATAATCGCCTTTGAAAGTAACGGTCATCTCGTTGTAGTTGTCCGCGACTTCCTTTTTACGGTAATTAACCGCGGCAAGCACCCTGTCCACCGACAGTTCCCTTACCGACTTGACAGCAGGATCCTTTCCTAAAACACTGCCATCCGACAGCCGGAGCGCAATGGTGGAAGGAGCAATGATGGTGTCGCCGGTATTGACAACCGACCAGTTCAGGCACGAACCGGTCGCCAATTGCAACACGGTCTGCTTGTTGGGGGAGAAAAGTGTGTACTTTGCTGGTGTTGAGGCAAAACAATTCACAACAAAAAACAGCAAAAAAACCATGGAGATGGCAAGGAATTTGTCTTTTTTCATATTTGCATAGATTGCGGGTTATCCCATATTCATAATTTCCGATAAAAAAGTGCCTCCAGCTGCATTTTGAAACAATAGGAGGAGCTTCCTTTTTTTCGGCTACAAATATAAAAAGGCAAAACCAGTCGAAGGGTATTACAATGTAATAATTAGCGGTATCAAATGTCGCATCCGGGAAGCCAACAATGCGAAGCAACCCCTCATACCTGTTCAAAACGACCTATACAGGCAACACGAAAAACAAAAGAGGGGTTGAAATGGAGGGGGTCTCGTAAACCTGCGGCGAACAACCAAAGGGAGTTAATTCCAACCTCAGTCCCAAATAGCCGCGGTTTCAAACCGTGGAACCCGAAAAATAACCACCCATAGGGACATTTTGCGGGTAACCACGAATACCATATTTAACAATACTCATGGCAACAATTCGAAATGCAACATTTTTAGCCATCATGAATTACAAAACAATACCTTATGTTGATGTTTTTAGCTATACTTTTGTTGCCGGTATAAATGGTTATTAAAACAAGTATTGACCCGCAAATAATTGCTTCCACAATTACAAGCATGTCAATACCTGGTGTTAATTAAGAGGCGGTATTAGTTTATTGAAAAATACTTTGGGTATAAACAGAGGCTGTTTTGTATAGTCCAAATCAGTTTACGTAGACCAATTTTTGCCAAAACTGATTGTTTTTGTTATGGGAAAGACCAATTGCTTTTATGTTTCAAACCAGCAATTGGTCTTTTTTTAATGGATAATCAAGGCTTGCTTACGGGAACAAAACAGCAAACGCAGGCATTGTAATAATATGGGAACCATTAGGTAAGCCGCTCTTTTTACGAACAACCACTATCCGTGAACTTTGTAACCCTTTCAAAAGACATATTTATGAAAAAATCAATTATTTTAATTATTCTTTCAATAGGATTGGCACATGCCAACATGCAGGCCCAATACAACAACCGCATGCTGGGCGACCCTATTGATATGAGTTCCGATTTCAAGGATTTTCAAAACACCTTTTTCTTCGCCGATCGCCTGGCGGAATTTAACCCCGCCACCGCCAAGGGTAAAATCAGCTGGAAGCGAATGTCCATCTACACGCGCCAGGCATTTGATGTGAACACCATCCTTCCCCAGAACCTCAAAATGCTGGATTTCCCGGAAGCGGCCTACGAACAAAATCCCGAATTGTCATTCTCCATTGACTTTGTGTCGCCACGTTGTGTCCGCATTAAAATGCTTACTTCACCGGTGGAGCCAAAACCTTTCGACAGCCCCATGCTGGCTGGCGAACCTAAAAAGGACAATTCATGGAAATACACCCAAATCCCCGGCGGACATTTGTTCAGCAGCAACTACGGGAAACTGAAAATAGAAACAAATCCTTTCCGCATGGTATTGCTGGATGCTGCGGGCAAACAACTCACCGATACCTGGCGTTGGGCCGATAACGATTCATCGCAGGTAAAAGTGCTTCCATTCAATTTCATCAAGAAGGGACTGAACAACAGCCGGGAAATAAATCCTGTATTTTCGTTGTCGCCCAACGAAAAAATCTTTGGTTGCGGCGAATCGTTCACCCGGCTGGACAAACGTGGACAAAAAGTGAACCTGTTCGTAACCGACCCCCAGGGTCCGGAAACCGATGCAATGTACAAGCCTGTACCATTCTTTATGAGCAGCCGTGGCTACGGCATGTTCATGCATACCTCAGCCCCTGTGACCTGCGACTTCGGGAACACTTACGTTGGAGCTAACAAGCTGTTCATGGGCGATGAAACCCTGGACTTATTCCTTTTTATCGGCCAGCCGAAGGATATTTTGGATGAATACACGAATATAACCGGGAAGGCACCCATGCCTCCACTTTGGTCGTTTGGCACATGGATGAGCCGGATTACCTATTTTTCGCAGAAGGATGGATATGATGTGGCCGGGAAATTGCGTGAAAACAAGATTCCATCCGATGTAATCCATTTCGACACCGGTTGGTTTGAAACCGATTGGCAGTGCGATTACAAATTTTCCCCCTCCCGTTTCAGCAATCCCCAGAAAATGATTGACGACCTGAAAAAGAGCGGGTTCCATATTTCGCTGTGGCAATTACCTTACTTCACACCCAAAAACCAATACTTCAATGAATTGATAGACAAGAATTTGATTGTGAGGAATTACAAAAACGAAATGCCGTACGAAGATGCCGTACTCGATTTCTCGAATCCGTCCACGGTAAAATGGTACCAGGACAAATTAGCCGGGCTGCTCAAAATGGGCGTGGGAGCCATAAAAGTCGATTTTGGCGAAGCTGCTCCCGTTGATGGAATGTATGCCTCGGGACGTGGCGGCTGGTACGAACACAACCTGTACCCGCTCCGGTACAACAAGGCGGTGGCCGAAATAACCAAACAAACCACCGGCGACAATATCATTTGGGCAAGGAGCGCATGGGCCGGAAGCCAGCGTTACCCCTTGCATTGGGGAGGCGATGCCGCCAATACCGACATTGGCATGGCTGCCGATTTACGGGGAGGACTTTCGTTCGGGTTGAGCGGATTCCCGTTTTGGAGCCACGACATTGGCGGTTTTGTGCTTTCCTCTCCCGAGAACCTGTACCGCCGCTGGTTGCCGTTCGGATTCCTCACATCGCATAGCCGGGCACATGGAGCGCCTCCGACCGAACCTTGGTTATATAACGAAAGTTTTGTGAAGGCATTCCGCCTTTCTGCCGAAATGAAATACAAGCTGATGCCTTATGTATATGCCCAGGCTAAAAATTGTACCCTCACCGGGCTTCCAATGGTTCGCGCATTGTTTATCGAATACCCGAACGACCCGGGTGCATGGGGTGTAGACGATGCTTACCTTTTCGGTTCCGATATTTACGTGGCCCCGATGATTGAAAATTCCGAAAGCAGGGAAGTTTACCTGCCCGGCGAAACAAACTGGATTGACTACCAGACAGGTAAATCATACCCCCATGGTTGGAACACCATCAAACAAGGAGAAATTCCCTGTGTCATCCTGGTACGCGAGGGAGCAGTCATCCCGCATATTGCACTTGCACAGTCGACCGACAAAATGGATTGGTCGAAAATTATCCTGAAAACCTATGGCAACACTCCAACTGGCAAGGCATTTGTTTATTTGCCTTCCGATTCAACATTGCAGCAAGTGTCAATCAGAAACAACGTGCTTGTTGACAGCCCGTATGGTAAGGAAGTGGGTTTTGAAGTAAAAAATGTAAAGTAATTATTTCGAACACGGAGACACAAAGCCACGAAGTCCTTTCCCTGTCTCCGTGGCTTCGTGTTTATATTTCTTTTATTTCAGAAGAATGTCCAAATAACCTTGAACTTGTTTTCCTGTAAAATGAAAAAATTAATATTAGCAACAGCATGGCTGGGGCTTGTTCTCGGGTCGGCTGCGCAGACCCAATATGACTTTCAGCGCACGGCACTTAATGACGAAAAAAGAATCGATAATTTACTGTCGTTACTGACTGTCGATGAAAAAATCAACTGCCTGGGGTCGGGTTTTGCCATTCCTCGCCTGGGAATCAGGAACAGCGGCAACAGCGAGGGACTGCATGGATTGACACAAGGCGGCCCGGGTTCAAACCAGAGGATAAAAACGCCCACCACGCAATTTCCACAATCCATTGGGTTGGCACAAATGTGGGACGAAGGCTTGCTTAAGCAGGTTGCCGCACAACAGGCATTAGAAGCCCGCTACCTGTATCAAAGCCCGAAGTATTACCGGGCAGGCCTCGTTGTGTGGGGACCAAACGCTGACATGGGACGCGACCCGCGCTGGGGACGCACCGAGGAATGCTACGGCGAAGATCCTTTTCTCACATCAAAGCTTGTTACATCTTTTGTAAAAGGGCTGCAGGGCGAAAATCCCCGTTACTGGGTGGTGGCATCCCTGATGAAGCATTTCCTTTCGAACAGCAACGAGAATGGACGTACATTTTCTTCGTCCGATTACGGCGATGCGCTTTTCAGGGAATACTACTCCTACCCTTTTTACAAAGGAGTGACCGATGGCGGCTCGCGGGCATACATGGCTGCTTATAACTCTTACAATGGGATTCCCTGCGCTGTACATCCCATGCTTAAAAACATCACCATCAACCAATGGGGTCAAAACGGCATAATCACCACCGATGGAGGGGCATTCAGGCTGCTGGTAACAGACCATAAGTACTTCAAAACATACGAAGAAGCTGCTGCCGCCTGCATCCATGCCGGAATCAACATGTTTTTGGACGACTTTAAAGAGCCTGTAAAAAACGCTCTCAGGAAAAAACTAATCACTGAAAAAGACATTGACTCGGTAATCCGGGGCAGGTTCAGGGTGCTAATCAGGTTGGGGTTGCTCGACAACAACTCGCCTTACAACCACATTGGGGTAAATGACACAATCGACCCGTGGACTAAGCCCGAAGCCAGATCATTGGCGCGGGAAGCCACGTCCAAGTCGGTCGTATTGCTGAAAAACGACAAAGGATTGCTACCGCTGGCAAAAGGAGAAATCAAGTCTGTTGCCTTGATAGGGCCTTATGCCAACCAGGTGCTCCAAGATTGGTACGGGGGCGAACATCCCTACCAGGTTTCGGTGTTGCAGGGACTACGGAATGCGCTGGGCGAGGATGTAAAAATCAATTTTGTAAAAAGCAACAAGATCGATTCGGCATACATTGCAGCCAGAAATAGTGATGTGGCTATTGTCTGTATCGGGAACCACCCCACCGGAAACGCCGGTTGGGAACAGGCTCCAGTGGCCAGCGATGGCAAGGAAGCTGTCGACCGGCAGGCGCTTACACTCGAGCTGGAAGATTTGGCGAAAGTGGCTTACGCGGCCAACCCAAAAACCATATTGCTGTTAACGAGTAGTTTCCCTTTTGCCATCAATTGGTCGCAAGAACATTTGCCGGCCATTGTCCACGTGGCCCACGGCAGCCAGGAAATGGGAAATGGAGTGTCGGATGTGTTGTTTGGTTATGTCA
>DATGXD010000052.1:0-9242 GCA_035299105.1 Paludibacter sp.
ACATTATCCTGAAAGAAGGCGACAGCGTTTATTTCGATGCAGGAAAGCCACATGGAATGAAAGCGTTGCACGGGGAAAAGGCAAGGTTCCTGGCGGTGATAATTTAAAAATCAACAGGTGTGTTTTTGCATAGTGGGGGTATGGTTATTTATTAGTTGCGCCCCCATTATCTTTAAAAAAATATTTGTGTTCCATTCTGTTAAAATAAAGCTTATGTATACCTACTCATCTGGCTGATTGCTGACCGATGTGTCCGGATCTTACATATTAAACCCAAATTCCCTGTTTTTATCCCAAATAGCTGTATTTTATCCCAGATTATTGCAGTTCAGAAACTTTTGATATTTCTTTGCAGGCCGAAAATCTATAAATGAATGATGTATGTTAGAAAAGTTTCTTCAACAAACCGAATTCAAGGACTTTGATGATTTCAAAGCAAATTATAAACTCATAGTCCCCGATAACTTCAATTTTGCCTACGATGTGGTTGATGCCTGGGCGGCCGAGGAACCCGGCAAAAAGGCCTTGCTCTGGACCAACGACCAAGGCGAATGCCGCGAATTCACTTTCGGAGAAATTAAAAAGTACAGCGACCAAACGGCTTCTTATTTCCAAAGCCTGGGGATTGGCAAGGGCGATATCGTGATGGCCATCCTCAAACGCCGGTACGAATTCTGGTTCACCATTCTGGCCCTGCACAAAATAGGCGCCATTATTATCCCAGCCACACATTTGCTCACGAAAAAAGACCTCGTGTACCGCAACAACGCCGCCGATATCAAGGCCATTATTGCTGTAGGCGAACAGCCCATTGTCAATAGTATCAACGAATCCATGCCCGAGTCGCTCAGCGTGGAAATGCTAATCTCGGTTGGGCCGATTGTACCCGGCCACTGGCTCGATTTCCACAAGGGTATCGAAACTGCACCGCCCTTCCAACCTCTCAAAAAGGTGAATGCCAACAACGACCCGCTGGTTATCAGCTTTACCTCGGGTACCACCGGCAACCCCAAAATGGTGATGCTGGACTGCGTGTACCCGCTGGCGCACATTGTGACGGCAAAATATTGGCACAACCTGCACGAAAACAGCCTGCACCTGACCATTGCCGACACTGGCTGGCTCAAGGCCGTGTGGGGTAAACTCTACGGCCAATGGATTGTGGGTGCCTGCGTTTTCGTGTACGACCACGACAAGTTTACGCCGGCCGACATGCTCGAGATGATACAAAAACACCGGATCACCTCGCTCTGTGCGCCTCCCACCATTTTCCGCTTCCTCATTCGCGAAGACATTACCAGATACGACCTTTCGTCACTCGAATATTGCACCATAGCCGGCGAAGCCCTGAACCCGGCCGTATACGAGCAATTCCTCAAACTTACCGGTATCAAGCTCAAGGAAGGATACGGGCAAAGCGAAACCACCTTGTCGCTTTTCACCGCGCCGTGGGTTGAACCGAAACCCGGTTCCATGGGGCTGGTCAACCCGCATTACGATGTGGATTTGCTTACCCCCGATGGACGTCCGGCCGAAGTGGGCGAGCAGGGGCAAATCGTCATCCGAACCGACAAGCACTATCCCGAAGGGCTTTTCAAGGGCTATTACCGCAATGCCCAGCTTACCCGCGAAGCCTGGCACGACGATATTTACTACACCGGCGATGTGGCCTGGCGCGACGAGGACGGCTATTTCTGGTTTGTAGGCCGTGCCGACGATGTGATTAAAAGTTCCGGCTACCGCATTGGCCCGTTTGAGGTCGAAAGCGCCCTAATGACACACCCGGCCGTGGTGGAATGCGCCGTGACAGGTGTCCCCGACGAAATCCGGGGGCAAGTGGTGAAGGCCACCATTATCCTGTCGAAGGAATACAAGGGCAAAGCCGGGGATGGTTTGGTGAAGGAAATCCAGGAACATGTGAAAACGGTTACGGCCCCTTACAAATACCCGCGGATCATCGAATTTGTGGACACTCTGCCCAAGACTATCAGTGGAAAGATCCGCCGGACAGAAATCAGGGAAAAGGACAGGAAATAAAATCCTGTCCGGAGGCGGTTTGCAAAGCTAACTTCTGTATATCAGTGGATTGTATAAGCCAGTTCCATTCAGGCTTTCATTTCTTCGATGCTGTTTATTCCAACCCGGTTGAACCCAATGCGGAACCGTTTGAACTTCTCATCCTCTTCGTGGCGGAATTGCATGATGATGTTGAGGTAGTAATTTTTAATCCCCCAGTTTTTCCGGACTTCATTGTTTTCGTCCAACACAAACAGGGGTACTTCGGGGTCGTCCATTTTCCGCATGAACGATGACAGGTTGAGCCTGATGATTTCGTTCACCCCATCGACATTGTAGCTGGCGCTTTGGTCGAGTTCCTGCCTGTTGAGCCGAAGCGACTTGCGGTACAGGATGATTTTTTCGTGGGAGTAGCGGTTGTCGGCTTCTATCAGTGGAAGCCGGTTCCGGATTTTAATGATTTCGCGTGGTACCTTGATTTCGTCGATAAAGTCAAAACCTTCCTTGCTCCACCCTATTTGCTTGTCCTTGATGCTGATGGTGGTTTTATTGTCGAAATACTTCGACCCGATTTTATGGGCAAAATAGTATCGCATCAGTTCCTTTATCCTGTCTTTCAGCATGTAGCTGATAACAAGCGCCACAAACAGCGGCATGGTGAAACTGCCGTACTTCAGTTGGATGGAAAACGCCACCGCAGTGGCAAACACCATCGATATCCCGGCCGCCATGCTGTAGTAAACTTGTTCGGCCATCACCCCATCGCGTTTTTTGTTTGCATTGAGGAACAAATCGCTCTCGATGTACTTTTTGAGTGAGCCGAGCCTGAAAATAAGTTCGGTGTTCTGGCTCGACCGGCCCGATTTGACCGTGGGGTAGTTGGAGTCGACCTTGTGTTTTTTTTCGTTTTCCAGCATTTCCATCACCACGGGCATGACTTTCTGGAGCAATGCCTTTTTGCTGGCGGTTTCCCCCAGTTTGTCAATCATGGCAAACAGTTCTTTTTCAATCAGGTTGGACATGAACTCATCGCCATACACAAAGTAATTGTACACTACTTGTTCTACAGTCGGTGTCTTGATAATCCCGGCCAGCTCCCGGTATCTTTGCAAAATGAGCGTGGCATGGTCGAGGAATTCGGATATTAGCCTGGCTTGGTCTTCGGGTTGCGCGGTGCCGAGGATATAGTGCAGCTGGTCGCGGATGGAACTTTTAAAGATAGCCGAAAACATTTTTATCTGGTATTCGTATTCGGCGATATTGCTGTGTGTGGGCGAGCTGGCAAGCTGTTTCATGGCTTTTTCGAGGTTTCGCATCGGAAGTGCATCGACTTGGGCCAACTCGCGGCACAGGAACACCGGGGTGATGAGCCTGAAATTTGTCCGCAAGTCCTTATAGAAGTCATCCCGTTTATAGGTGCGGGGGTTTATATCCAGGCTGTCGGGCAGGAAAATCCAGGTGTTCAGCAAGAAGTCGTTCACTTGCTTCTTCCTAGCCTTGAATGCCACCTTGAATTCCAATGTGAGCCTGTCGTGTATTTTTGTCTGTAGGGAAATCATGTTTCTATCCTTTTCTACTTGTTTGTTCGTTCGGTCTCTTCCACCTCTTGTACGGATTCTTCAATAGCTTCGAATTGTAATATCTCTTTTCGGCAGTCACTTCGCGCCCGAGCCAGGCTGGTTTTTCAAATTGTTCGTCTTCGGCAGCAAGTTCAATCTCGGCGATTACAAGCCCTTGGTTTTCGCCGTGGAATTCATCCACCTCAAAAATGTGCCTGCCCGATTTGACTTCGTAGCGTTTTTTGTCGATTATGCCCGGCTTGCACAATTCCAGCAGTTCTTCCGCATCCGCCACCGGAATTTCCTTTTCCCATTCGTAGCGGCCTATTTTCCCTTCGGCGGCGGCACCTTTTATGGTGATGAACCCCTTGTCGCCTTTTATGCGCACCCTCACCGTGCGGCCTGGTTCCGTGCAAAGATATCCTTGGGTAATACGCCTTTGCCTGAATGCCTCGTTTTTGTACGCATCCGACGTGACTAAAAATTTCCGTTCAATTTCCTGGGCCATCTTTATATTGCTTTTTGTCAGAAATTATAGAAGAATCCTGCCCAAAGATACGATATTCGATGCAGAATTTTTAAAATCCGGCGCATTATTTCTAAGGGGTTACCTTTAAGTGGCGGCCATTATTGAATGTTGGTTTCTTAAATGGAAATAGCGCGCTGATGCCCGCGGGTGATTTTATTACCGGTTTATAGTTGGGCAAACTTGACCGGTAAGGTGTTAGAATCCGCTGCGGTTTGGAATCCGTTTTCTTAATCCGCCCTGTCGGCACAAACCAGTACCTGCCTGCTGTGCAGGCGGTTCCATTGTTTCTGCCGTTGAATTGTGGCATTCTTTGTTCCCCACTTGCTGGAATTCCCCCTAAAAAAGAAAACTCCGGAAACCTTTCGGTTTCCGGAGTCCCTTTGTCTTTTTTGACCCGATTTTTTAGTTTCTTGGAGTAGCTTCTTTCACTACCATCGAACGTCCATCGAATTCAGCGCCGTTCAATTCTTCGATTGCTTTTTGGCCGGCAGTTTGTTCTGCCATTTCAACAAACGCAAAACCTTTTGATTTGCGGGTATCGCGGTCGATAATTACTTTGCAAGATGTAACTTGACCATACTCTTCAAAAACTTCTTTCAGGTCGTTATCCCGAACCTTGTAACTTAAGTTACCAATGTAAATGTTCATAAAATGTAAAATAAATTGTGATATAAAGATAAGTATAAAAGTAACGGGATAAGACAAATTCAGGCAGGATTGCCAGAGGAATGTATTAAAGCAGTCGAAAAGTACACTTTCTTGATGCAAAGATAGTCTTTTTTTATGAAAATGCAATATTGCGACAAAAAAAGTCCTGAATTACTGTCTTTTGTGTGAATTCTCCTAATGTGGGCGGCTATGGTACGGGATTGCCCGGGTAGGCTGTCATCTGCTTCCCGGCACTGGCTGATAAAACGGGCTGAAGCCTGTTTTGACGTGCCAGTCGCGATGTGCAGGAAACCCCGGATGAACACTTTTTACCAATAGCCCGAAAAAAAATTAAAAACGCTTCCCGGCCGATATATTTTCGGCTTTGTCTAAATGGCATTAGCAATTAAAATTGTATTTTTGTGGCTATGCCTGAAAAAGCTTTTTTTACAATTAAAACACTGGCCGGAAAATGAAAATCAATATTGTTAACCGTTCGAAGCATCCGCTTCCCGAGTATGCCACCCTTTTATCGGCAGGTATGGACCTGCGGGCCAATATAGACGAACCTGTTGCCCTGAAGCCGTTGGAACGGAAATTGATACCTACGGGATTGTTTGTGGAACTGCCGGGAGGATTCGAAGCCCAAATCAGGCCACGAAGTGGGTTGGCGATAAAAAAAGGGATTACAGTGTTGAATTCACCGGGTACGATTGATGCCGACTACCGGGGCGAAATTTGCGTGATACTGGTGAACTTGTCGAGCGAGGATTTTATTATAAACGACGGTGAACGGATTTGCCAGATGGTGGTTGCCGAACATGCGCGCGCCGAATGGAGGGAAGTCGACGAACTGACCGAAACCGAACGTGGTGCGGGAGGATTCGGGCATACCGGCAAAAAATAGGAACTATACGGGAAAGGGCAATCCCTGGGATTGTTTCCTCCATTTTTATTGAAGCAAGATGCGAAAACTTTATTATATTTTGTTGTTGGCGGTTTTCAGTTTGGGTTCCCATGCGGCACGCAAACCAGCGGCGACTGGTAATATGCCAGAAAGCCGGCTGAGCGAAGATGAAAACCGCCGCTTCAAGTATTATTTCTACGAAGGACTCCGCCTGAAAGACAACCGCCTTTACGACCAGGCTATTGAGACTTTCAAGCTGTGCCTGGCTATCGATTCGCTGGATGCAGGTGCCAACTCGGAAATAGCCATGCTGTATTCTGCCATTGGGTTGGGCGATGAAGCCATACACAGTATGGAAACGGCGGTACAGGCAGATCCCCGGAACTGGTGGTACGGCACGAATCTGGTTAACATGCTTTCGCAACAAAAGAAGTGGGATGAAGCCATTGCTGTTGCAAGCCGCATCCAAAAGGAATTCCCGAACAAACCCGAAATCTACAGCGTGCTGGCCTCGTTGTACAAGGAAACCAAGAACTACGGCAAGTCCATTGCCGCATACGACCGACTCGAAAATATTACCGGCATTGACCAAAGTATTTCGTTCGAGAAATTCAGGTTGTATGTCTTGGAAGGGAAATGGAAAAAGGGCATTTCGGAAATAGACAAGCTGGTTCAAAAATATCCAACCGAATCGCGGTTCAAGGTACTCCGTGGCGATATTTTCATGGAACAGAAAATGCCTGAAAAAGCATTTGCCATTTACCAGGATGTGCTGAAGAACGACCCCCAAAGCCCATACGTGTATGTTTCGCTGTCGGAATACTACAAATCGGTGAACCAGGACGAAAAGGCCATCGAGTCTATCGTCAGCGCATTGAAAAACGACCAGCTGGATGTTGAAACCAAAATGGAAATCATGGGCCAGTATGTCGACAAAATCATACAGGATTCGACCAAACTGATGGAAACGGAAAGCCTGTTCAAGCTGTTGGTTGAACGGTATCCATTTGAAGAACAAGTCCATAGCTATTATTCGGTGTATCTGCAGTACCGCCAGCGGATTCCGGAAGCCATTTCGGAACTGGAAACCATGACCGGTATAAACCCGGAGAACGAACAAACCTGGTTGCGCCTGATCCAGATGAACTTTGCCGGGCAAAAGCCCGAACAGGCTTTGAAGGCGACCGAACAAGCGATAGGCAAACTGCCGGGCCAGTCCATGTGGTATTTCTACAGGGGGATTGCACATTTCCAGTTGGCCGACTTCAAGATGGCGCTGGATGATTACAGGAAAGGCCTTGAACTGGCTTCGGCCGACCAGGCTGCGTTGAAAAGCGATCTCTATGCCCAGCTAGCAGACACCTATTTCAAGCTGGAGCAAAAAGATTCGGCTTTTGCCAATTACGAAAATGCACTGGCTGCCAACCCGAAGAATATCATGGTCATGAACAATTACGCCTATTACCTTTCGTTGGAAAAACAGGAGCTGAAGAAGGCAGAGCGCATGAGTGCCAGGACGGTTGAGATTGAACCGGGAAATAGCACATATTTGGATACTTACGCTTGGATACTTTACCAGCAGGGGAATTATTCGTTGGCCAAATTCTATATTGAACGGGCGGTGGACAGCCTGAAAAGGGGAGAAGACCACGGCGTAATACTTGAGCATTACGGCGATATACTGTGGATGAATGGTAAAACTGATAAAAAGGACGATGACAAGGCGCTTGAACTTTGGCAACGTTCCTACGAGGCAGGCAATAAAACCGATGAATTGAAGAAGAAGATTGAAAGCAAGGGGTGGAACAGGGAATAGAGACGGCAGTTAGGAATCAACGGTCGACAGGCAATGTACACAACCCGTAACCTCCCTACAGCAGGCAAGATCGTAACCACTTATAACTAACTTAAACATAGAATGAAAAATAAGATAATATTATTTTTGTGTTGCGCTTTAATGCTTTTAAGTGCATGCAAGACAACACGTGTAGTCCAGAAACATGGTGGCAAAGTCCAGGTAGCACAAGTGATTGAAAACGTGCAAAAGCAACAGCCCCGCTTTGCCACAGCCAACGTGAACAAGATGACCATGGAGTTCGAAATGAATGGACGGAAAGTGAACGTGTCGGCCAGTTGCAAAATACAGGCAGATTCGGCCATTTACCTGTCGGTACAGCCCCTGCTTGGGATAGAGCTTTTCAAAGCCGAGCTGACAACCGACAGTATCCGTGTTTTCGACAAGATGAACAACCGTTATTTTGTGGCTGATTATGCGCTTCTCAGCCGGAAATTTGGTGTCGATGTCGATTTCCACAGCCTCCAGTCGTTGATTTTCGGGCAGTTTTTCTGCATTGGCAAGGACAAGCAAATTCCGCTCGACAGTTGTAAGTTGTCAACTTCGGCAAACGGCTACCTGGTTGAATATGCAGGCCCGAAGATATCGCAGAGCACCGAAATTTCGCCGGACTATTTCATCCGGGATGTCACACTTAAGAGCATCCGGGGCGATTACCAGCTCCGGGCAAGTTATGGGGATTACATTGCGCAGGAAACGGTTAATTACCCGCAGAAAATCATGTTGCAGGCCAGCGGTCGTCAAAGCCAGGCGACGGTCGATTTTTCCATCTTGAGAGTGGACTTTAACAAAACACTGAAATTCCAGCCTGCAAACGCCTCCCGTTACGACAGGGGTGACATTGAACAATTATTGAAAAAATAACATATTGAATAACACATTGAATAAGCGAATGCAGTTTCAAACTTTTTACCGGATTTCGGCCATCTTCATATTATTGGCGTCTTTTTTTGTTGACATTCAGGCTCAAACCGTGAAAGAACTGGAGCTACAGCGGAAACAAACGCTGAAAAAACTGGAAGTCACAAGCAAAATGCTGAACCAGACAAAAAAATCGCAGCAAAGTTCGTTGAACAAGCTTACGATAATTAACAGGAATATCCAAGACCGGAAGCATCTTATTTCGAGCATCAATACCGAAATAGTGCAGCTTGACAGCCAGATAGGCCATCTGAACCAGGAAAAGACAAGGCTTGAAAACAGGCTGGTACTCTTGAAGAAGGATTATGCACGGTTGGTGCAGGAAGCCCATGTCAACCGGAGTTTGTATGCCAAAATCATGTTTGTCCTGTCGGCCGAATCGTTCGACCAGTCGTACCGGAGGTTGCGTTACTTGCAGGAATACAGCAATTACCGGAAGCAACAGGTGCAGGAGATGGAGAATGTGAAGACACAAATCATCCATAAGAACGACAGCCTCCAGGTTCACAAGACCACCAAAGTGGAAGTGGTGAAACAAAAAGAGGGGGAAACGCAAAAACTTGCCGTGGACGAGAAAAAAGAAAAAGTGTTGCTTTCCGATTTGCAAAAGAAAGAAAAGAAATTGCGCAGTGACCTCAAAGCCCAGCAGAAAAAAGCCAATGACCTGAACAACAAGATTGAAAGAATCATTGCCGAGCAAATCAGGAAAGCCGAGGCGAAGCGGGCTGCCGAGGAAAAGAAAAGGCTGGCTGCTGAAAGCAAAGCCAAGGCGGAAAAAGAAATCAAACCGAAAACCACCGCCAAATC
>DATGXD010000053.1:0-4660 GCA_035299105.1 Paludibacter sp.
GACCTCGAAGCTTTGGCGCTTTCGTACCCGGGTGTCTTGAAAACTTACGCCATCCAGGCAGGCCGCGAGTTGCGCGTGATTGTGGGTGCGGATAAGATTGATGACAAGGAAACCGAATTGCTGTCGTTCGATATCGCTAAAAAAATCCAGGATGAAATGACTTATCCGGGACAGGTCAAGATTACTGTAATCCGCGAGACAAGGGCGGTGAGCTACGCAAAATAAGAATTTTGACTGAGCATGGGAATACAAGGAGCCGGGACAACGAATGTCCCGGCTTTTAATATTCTATTACATGGATTTCCCGGTCTATAAATTTCATATCTTTGTAAAATAAATTCAATCCAATCCACAATGGCAAGCACTATCAGCACCAAAGAAAAAGCGGTGCACATCAATATTAACGCCCCGTATTATGGGGCAATAGCCGAAATTGGCGGAGGGCAGGAAACCGTCCGGCATTTGTTCCAGGCCGGAGGTGCATCCAACACCATTGCCAAATCTATTTCGGCTTACGACAAATCGTTCAGCGACCATTTTTACAATGATGGCACTCCGGCGAGGTATGTGGCGGAAGAGCGGTTGCAGAAAATGCTCGATTATGAATACAACGAGTTGATACGGATATTGGACCAGAAAAACAGGAAGAAATTCTTCGCCTTTGCCAATACCGTCGAAACGCTTAACTTCACCAAGACAAACCAAGGCAACGGTTGGCTGGGGATTGTGCTGGAAGGAACCGACCGGTACAAGCCCAACCGGATCCTGATACATGTGAAACTGCACGAGAACGACACCTTGTTGCAGCAATACACCTTGGGGGCATTGGGGATAAACCTGATTCACGGCGGGCTTTTCAACTGGGAAGACCCCCGGAAGATATTGTTGTCGTTGCTCGACAACCTGGGTACCGACCGGGTGGAGGTGGATTATATTTTTGTTGACGGGCCGGACATGAAGTGGGTTGACAACCGGATACTGAACTTGATGCTGGTGAGCAACAACATGACTCCGGCCATCATGTTCGATCATACGGGCCGGGTACAGCAACCGGGCGATATGCTCCACAAGAAAAATGTGCTGTTGAACCGGGGTTTTTTCCGCCCGATCAATAAGCTGGGCATCGATTTTATCAACGACAGCCTGGCCATTTTCCAGCGCGATGAAGACTACAAGCCCGACAATACCATAGCTTTTTGCGAAATATCGCTAAACTACCTGATGCAGAACGAGAAGGTGGACGAAAAGGATTTCCTGCACAGGGTCGACTTGCTTAACTTGATGGGGCAGAGCGTGATGGTTTCGCGTTTCAAGCGGTATTTCGAGCTGGTTAATTATTTCGGGCAGTTCAAGCTGATTAAGTTGCGTGTCGTGGTGGGGTTGCCTACTTTTTTCAAGATACTCGACAAATCAAATTATACCGACCTCCGGGGAGGACTGTTGGAAGCGTTAGGCGCATTGTTCCAGGATAATGTCAAGATTTACCTTTTCCCTTTTGTCGATCCCGGTAGCGGGGAAATAATATTCCCGTCGGAAGAGCAGTTTGAAGACGATGTGAAGCTGCTGTGGCGATACCTGAATGTGACGAAAAAAATTATCATAATCAACAATATTTCCACCGACAACCTAAGTATAAGTTCGGACCACATTGCCCGCTTGATTAAACATGCCGATGCATCCCTGGAAAGCTATTTGCCCGAAAAAGTGTACGAACATATCAAGAAGCACAAATTGTTCGACTATGGTAGCGGCGATGAAGGATGACCCTTTTTTTGAAGTGCGGGCTTTTGTATCGTTTGCCCGTACTTCTGGTGTGGTTTTTGTTTGGAAATAAATCGTATCTTTGCACGGAATTTCAGGTTCATGTGTGGATTTTTGAAATGAAGGGTTCTGCCCAACCGGGGCTGTTTGGTTTTGACAGCAGGTAGAAAGGGTAAGTAAGCATGTCGAGCATTGGGAAAACGGCTCGTTAATCTCGGTTCTCAAAACTATAACTGGCGAAACTAACTACGCTCTTGCTGCTTAATCGAATCATAGTAGATAAGCTTTATTCCGGCACAAGGTGCTGGAACGGGACATTTCCCAAAGGCCGTCGCTCCGAGGCCGATGATATGGAAGTGCAGCTAAATCGGGGATAGTCCGGACTGGCCTTGCAGCCTGGATGAAAATTTAGAGGATAAGGCGCGGGTTGGTGGCTTCGGTCTTGCCCACGCACGAAAATCCAAGCGAAGATAAACATGTAGAAAGCTTATTATTTCCTTGTTTGGACGAGGGTTCGACTCCCTCCAGCTCCACGGATTATTATTAAAACGCCTGCAAGACGATTGGTTTTGCAGGCGTTTTAATATTAGGTTTATGGCTTTTTACGTCAAACTGCTTTTTGGTAAGCCGGTGTGGAAACCGGAGGCTGTGCATTCGTTTCAAGCAGAAACTGTCGTCCGGTTATCCATGGTTGCAGGGAGTGTGGTCACCTTCTTTGAAATAGTAGGTTGTTGATTACCAGGCATCTGTTCAGTCAATATCAAAGGCATGCGATTTGCCCAAGACACGTTTCATGATATTGCATAAAGCCCAGGGTACATAAATCCCGATAGTAATGATGCTCAGCAAAATCTGCCCCCAGATATACAGGAAATCATCAACCGGTTCTAGGTCATAGCCAAATCTTTTGATACCATGTTCCGAAGTTGCTACGGTTCGTTCTGCAAAATACTTGTATATTCTCAAGTATCCCAGGGGGTAATATATTCCCAATGTGATGATTATAAGAAGCATTTGGACGAATATCGTGCCGCACGATTTCCATGCATCGGTTTCCCATTTAACCAGGTAGCCTTTATATGAGATATTTACCTTCCATTTGTAGAAAAAGTAAATGTAGGGGATCATTAAAAGTTGGGTGACTGCCTGCATGGGCAAATCCAATGATTTTGGTTCATGCATCCCATTGGCAAACGTGAACATGCCTCTTATGGCGGCGATAAGGATTATGGGGATAAAAAGCGTGACAAGGAAAATTATAAATAATTCGCCACCTTTGCCTTTGAAACTGAAAGGGTTGGAGCTAACTTCCGAATTGTCTACAAAAAAGCTCATCATGCGTTTCACTAACCACGGGATATAAATGCCAAAGGTTATGATAGACAGAAAGATACCGGGAAAAAGGATTCCGAGGAAACGACCCAATTTCCCCTTGAAAGTAAAAGGTTGATCCTTGTATTGAAGCCCCTGGATGCCTAATTTGTAAAAGTAAAAGTAGAAAACAAACATAGCCATGTAAAGGATAGCTACTCCTCCGATTAATTTTCCTACTCCGGGTGTGAGGTCGGGCGAAGCTGGGTTGAAAACGCCTGGTTGGAAGGAGTGTATGAGCCATACCACCCCTGCAATAATGACATACATAATAAGCCAGTAAGGCAGTAGTTTTTTGCCTGTCAGGTTGAAATCGAAGTAATTTTTCATGTTTGAATAAAATTTAAATAATTATAGTTGGCAAATTCTTGGAATCGGGGGAAATGTCGCGCTTAATACCTATAGGGCCTGTGTAGCTGGACATCTAGCCATGGATGAATAGGGAACTTGGTATTAAAGCGCAGCGTAAAGATATGAATAATTCTTTGAATTAATGAATAACTTGCTGGTGTGGCATCCCAGTTTTAGGCACTGCTAAGGGTACTGCCAAGTTTCCTGCGAAAGATTAACATTGGAAAGGCTTGATTTGATTTCGTTCATGTGGGGTGTGGTTATGTTTTTTTTGATTCCCTTCTGTAAACTCATCTGGCATGTTTGGAACTCGTTTTTCCCGGTTGGGGTCGAAATATCAAGTATAAATATTTACTTTGCATTATAGAACAGTTCGCCTGTTGGAATCTGTCTTGTTGGTTTATAGTGGATATAGGTCTCGAAAAAATGGAAAAATTGAAGTTTAAATTGCTGTTTGCAATATCTTGTCTGGTAATTCCCGTTCAAGCGCAAACAATTGCCGTGGGGGCTGAAAACGCTGTAACATCGCCTACCGAAGGGGTTGTTACCTCAAGTTTCATTAATGAATCTACGATGAAGGGAGATTTGTTGCAAATGCTGGCAAATTTTATGGCTTATGCAAAAAACAATTACCGGGATGCGGTGGAAACCAACGGTGTGAATGAGGCTTGCGGGTACTTCGAGGGTGAAAATCCGGCAGGAAGCAACGAACAGGGGGTCAGGCCGAATGCCGACCTCTCGATGATATGCGCATTTTTGTGCAAATATGGAAAAGATAAGATTACATTGCCTTCGGGTGTGACCTGGGAAGATGTGAACAAAATGGCGCGCAGGTCGTTGGTATTTGCTTATTCCACGCATAAAGCCAATAAACTCAGAACTTGTGCTGGCGGCGATTATTGGGGTTCCACAAGCAAGTCGGATTATGTATGGGAAAGCTCGTTGTGGGCCATGTCAGTGGCTTATTCGGCTTATTTCCAGTATGATTCGCTTTCTGATGCCCAAAAACGATATGTATATAACCTGGTTAAGGCCGAATGCGACTACGAACTGGAACGTGCAATCCCCACGGGTTATTCGGGCGACACGAAGGCGGAAGAAAATGGCTGGGAAACGAATATTCTATCCTGCGCGCTGGGCTTGTACCCGAATGATGCCTTGGCTGCCCGCTGGTTCG
>DATGXD010000054.1:0-7452 GCA_035299105.1 Paludibacter sp.
GCCTTGACCGAAGCGCCCGAAACCGTGAAAATGTTCCTGAAGCAACGTTTCCGCTGGTCGTTTGGCATGATGCAGAGTTTCTGGAAACACCGCGACTTGCTTTTTAGTCTGAAAAAATTGAATATCAGCTGGGTTGTTTTACCAAACCTGCTGATTTATAACTTTATTATCCCGGTATTTGCACCGTTTGTCGATATCCTGTTTGTTGCCGGGCTTTTCACCTACAATGCCAAGGAGTACCTGTTCTTATACTTGCTGTATTATGTGGTCGATTGCATGGTTTCAATCCTGGCTTATTATTTCGACCACCGGAAGTTTGGATTAAAGGATTTGTTTTATTTGTTTGTACAGCGCTTGGTTTACAGGCAATTACTTTTCGTAGTGTTGTTCAAGGCTTACAAGAAGGCGATTAAAGGTGAAATGGCCATATGGGGGACTATGAAACGTACCGGAAACGTAGCTACGCTGACTACGGCAAGTGAGGTCAATGTAAAAGACGGCATATGAAAATAAAAGGCAATTATTGGTTTGTGATTGGTGCGGTGACGGTAATCCTGTTGTCGTACTTCTTCTTTTTCCGGATCGACCTGACTTCCGATAAGCGTTACAGCATTTCGCCCCAGGCCAAAAGACTGATGGCAAAGGTGGATGAACCGCTCGATGTGGTCATTTACCTGGATGGTGACCTGAATCCTGGTTTCACGCGGTTGAAAAACGCCACTTCGGAAATGCTCGAGGAACTGTCGGTGTATGCAGGCAAAGCCATTCGGGTTCGTTTCGAAAACCCCTCGGAGGCTGAAAATGCCGACGAACGCGACCGCAAATACGAGTCCTTGCAAAAACGGGGGCTACAGCCTACGGCCGTCTACGAACGCGACAAGGAAGGGAAATCTATTGAGAAGGTTATCTTCCCCTGGCTGGAAATAGGCTACAAGAATGTCCGGATTCCGGTTTCGCTGCTGAAAAACATCCGGGGAAATTCCGGCGACGAAAACCTGAACATCTCCATCGAAAACCTCGAATTCGAAATTACCGACGGAATCAGGCGGCTGGTGAACAAGGAAGTGAAAAAAATAGCGTTTATCGAAGGCCATGGCGAACTGGACGAAAGGCAAACCTTTGATATCAGCACTTCGCTGAGCCGCTATTTCCAGATCGACCGGGGGGTGCTGGCCAACAACTCGGCTGTACTCAACGATTATAAAGCCGTTATCATTGCCAAGCCGACGCGGCCTTTCAGCGAAACGGATAAATTTATTATCGACCAATACATTATGCATGGTGGACGTGTGCTATGGCTGCTCGATGGTGTGAGGCTGGCAAAGGAAAACCTGTCGACCATCGGGCTTTCGCCGGCCATGGAACTCGACCTGAATTTGAACGACCAGCTTTTCAGGTATGGTGTAAGGATCAATCCGGTGCTACTACAAGATGTGCAGTGTGTGTCGGTGCCGGTGAATATTGCCCCGGCCGGTGTCGCACCGCATTTCGAACCACAGCCTTGGTTTTACTCGCCTTTGCTGCTGGCTTCGCCTGGACATCCGGTTACACGCAATATCACGGAAGTGAAAGCCGACTTTTGTTCGGGCATCGACCTGGTGGGCGACAATAAAAATGTTACAAACCGCTTGTTGCTGGCAACTTCGGGCAATACCCACATTGTGGGGACACCCACCACCATCGATTTGTCCGCCAATCCCAAACCGGCCGATAAAACTTATTTCAACCTGGGTTATGTGCCGGTGGCTGTGGCCATGGAAGGTAACTTCGAATCGGACTTTGCCAACCGGATGGCGCCGCATGGTTTGGAAAATGTGCTCCCTGTTGTCGATAAAAGCATGATTACACGCCAGGTAGTGGTTGCCGATGGCGATATTATCCGCAACGAAATGTTGGCCGACAGCACGGCCATACCGCTCGGTTTCGACCGCTACATGAACCAGCAGTTCGGCAACAAGGATTTTATCCTGAATACCGTATTGTACCTCACCGATGACGAAGGCTGGATGCAATTACGCTCCCGGTCGGTTAAGTTGAGGCTGCTCAACAAGCAAATTTCATCCGATGAACGGTTGGCCTGGCAACTTGCCAACACGCTGCTTCCTCTGGTCCTGCTGTCCTCGTTCGGGGCTATTTACCAGCTTATCCGAAGGAAAAAATACGGGAAGCAAGTGTGAAAGTTCGCTTTAAGCACCGGAATCTTCCTGGCTACCACTCCACTGGTACAACCACTTTCAGGCTTACATTCCGCCCCATGTTGTAAATACCGTTCCGGCCGGTGGCGTAGTTTGCAGGGGCATACTTCAACCGGCTCAGGTGGCTTTGGTATGCAACATCGGCTAAGTTCGTTCCATTGACATACACCGTGCAAATGGTGCGTTTCCGTGCTACAATGTCGGTGCCAAGACCCGCACCGAGCAAGGTATAGCCCGGTGTGGCGGTTTCGGTGTGGTATGCGTTGAAGATTTTATCCTGCCTGAAATAGCGGGCTAACTCCACGTGGAAAAACGCGTTCTTCATGAATTTACCCAAGGGGACGATATCGGCCCGGAGGCTTGAAATCCATTTTGCAGGAGGTGTAAAAGGCAGGTAACGTGTCGAATCGGCCTGGTGTAGCAATTGCGCATCCACGTACGAAAAGCTGTTCTCGATATGCAGCCAGTCGAGCGGGTGGGGGTGAATGTCTATTTGCAGTTCCCCCCCGGCAAGCCTGGCTTTCCCCGATTCGAACTGGAAAGTCATCACGCCGGCAGTGATTGAATCTCCACCGCCAGCATTGTTCAACTTGCGCGAATAGATATAGTTGTTGATGGTGTTGGAAAACAAATTCAGTTTGGCGCTGATATGTTTTGTGTTGTAACCCAGTTCAATGTCGGTTTGCAGGCTTGTTTCGGCTTTCAGCGATGAAGCCCCGATTTCGTAACGCAACGTACCTTCGTGTACGCCATTCGATGCCAGCTCGCTGATATTCGGCGCCCTGAAACCGCGCGAAAAGTTGAGTTTGGCATTCCAGCGTTCATCGAATTGGCAACTTCCACCCAAACTTCCACTTATTCCCTCGAAACTGCGGTCGAACCCTGCAAACCGTATTGTGGCATTCGGATTTGATACGGTCGTTTTTACATCATTCTCATCCAAATAAAGTGCATCCACTTGTTCGGCGCGGTGGTCGTAGCGCAATCCCCCGTTCACATCCAGTTTCCCGAATGATTTTTTGCCAATAACAAAAACACCTGCATCAAACAAAGCGTATTCCGGTACAAGGTATTCAGTCCCTTCGTTCAACGAATGCTGGTACATGCCGTTCACACCGGTTGAAACACCAAAACCATTTATTTCGGGCAATGTGTACAAGATATTGTAATTTAGCGTGTTAAGCTTGAAATACAGCCCGTATTTGTCGGGTAATTGTACATTGTCGAACTCTTTCCGGCGATTTTGCTGGTAGCCCACAATGGTTTTCAGGCTTCCTTCACCTAACAGCATGTTCGTATTCCATACTATTTTTGAATGGCCGACTTGTTGGTAAGGCACAAGTTGGGTGTAGGATGTGAAATCTTTTGAAGTAGCTGCGGCATATCCGTCACTGCCGTTGATAAAGACAGGTTTCAGGAATGCGCCCGTGAGCGAATCGCGTTCGCCTTCCACAATGCCTGGCGTGAGGTTGTACAGGCTCAGGTTCAGGTGCGAATATCCCCACCAGTGGTTGGTCCCGATTAAGGCCGAAAGGCTCGATTCATTGAATCCCGAATTGTAAACCGGTCCATCGAATTTGTTGCGGTAAGCATGGGCAGCCTTGTTGCTGTAGCGCGTGTCCCATACAAAGTACTTTTTGTGCCCGGCAAAGTTCAGCGAATAAGCCCGCAGGCCTCCGTTGGTTTGGTAGTCTGCCTCGGTGTTGAGGCGCAGTTTCCCTTTTGCGGGTAAGGCTGCCGGAAGCAGGTTTATGACTCCGGCCATGGCATCCGACCCGTACAATAAACTCGCCGGGCCTTTGAGGAGTTCCACCCGGTCCACGTCAAACTCATCAACTTCAATGCCATGTTCGTCGCCCCATTGCTGGCCTTCCTGCCTGATTCCATCATTGAGCACCACCACGCGGTTGTAGCCCAATCCGCGGATAACGGGTTTTGAAATCCCGTTGCCGGTGGTAATCTCCGACACGCCGGGCTGCGAGCCGAGGGCATCGATAATATTGGTCGTGGCTTGCTGGCGCAAGTCTGTTGAACTGACCATGCTGATGGGTGCGGGCAGTTTTGATAGCTGGATTGACCCCGATTGCCCGGTGACTACTATTTCGTTGATTTCCACAATGGTTTCCTCCAGTTGGAAATTCTGTTGGCTTGTTTTTTTCAAGTCGATATTCCGGACAATCATTTTGTAGCCAACAATATTAACCTGAACAAGCAGGTTGCGTTTTGGCAGGTTGTCGAGCACATAGTAGCCGTCAATGTCGGTTACGGTGCCGGTTTTCAATTCAGGAATGTAAATGGTCGCGCCGGCCAGGGGTTCGCCTTTTTGGTCGGTGATGCGGCCTTTCAGTTCGGTTTGAAGCCCAGCCGGGACTTTGGCAAGGCTTATGCCAATACTTGAAATGCAAAATAGGATGAAAAGTATCTTTTTCATTTTTTAGTTGTGTCGGATTTGTAAACTATAAAACGGGAATCGGCTCCACGATATTTGAACCGTGATGCATGGATTGGTAGAAAGAGAACAGTTTACGCGGCAGGGGGAGCCCTGAGTTGGAAAAGAGGGAGCGTGTTGTCGACCGGGCGATTATGAATAACACAAACCAGTTCCGCCTGAATTCTATAGCTGTTGGCAGGCAGTTCCGCCTGCTTTTGAGGTATGAAGGTGCAGAATTCGAATTCGCAAACAGGGCAATGGAAAGTGTGTTTTGCGCTTATGGACGTAGTCTGGTCGTTGTGGGAAGTAATGGGAATTTCACTGTCGTGGGGGAGTAAACAATGGGTGGTTTGGGCAAGGGTAGACCCCGCAAATATTAAGAGTAATATCAGCGCCTGGAATTGCCGTGTATGTCTTTGCCCTTTAATCATGTCCATGAACCAACAAAAGCATAACGAGTTAGCGGTACATTTGTTTTGCCTTTGATTGGATGTTTTTCACCGCATGCCCGCAAGTTTCCGGGTTTCTGCCAGCCGGTTTTTGCAGGTTTTTGGTGATTTCCCTTTTGATGTCGCATCCATTGCAGTCGCCACAACCCGAAGTGTCCTTGGCACGGATATTTTTCAGCACGGCAAACACCGAATATGCAATTGACAGAAGAATGATAGCGTAAACAATGATGGTTTGTAACATAAGTCTGGTTTCTTAAAATAAACTTCCAACCTGGTATGTGGCAAATGCCACTATCCAGGCAATTGCCGTGGTGTAAACCATGGTAAATACCGCCCAACTCCAGCTCGATTCCTTTTTAATGGCGGCAATTACGGCCACGCAAGGAAAATAAATCAGGACGAAGAGCATGAAACAGAAGCTGGTCAGCGGCGTGAAAACCGGTTTCCCTGTTTGTGTCCCCTGTGCGTATGTTTGTTGCTTGAGCTTGCGCTTGAGCGTTCCCGAAGTTTCGTCGGCATTGGCATCGGCCTGGTACAGGATACCCATGGTGCTTACCACAATTTCCTTGGCAGCCAATCCGGTGATAATGCTCACACCCATTTTCCAGTCGAAACCCAGCGGCCTGATGACCGGTTCGATGGCATGACCAAGTTGCCCGATATACGATTTTTCCTGCCGTTCCGACTCCTTCCCGAGTTCGAGCATCGAAATTTTACCTGCCTTGTCGTTCGAAGCCAGCAGCTTGTCGGATTTGATGCTACTGATTTGGGCATCATAGTTTTTGCTGTATTCCACATTCCGCGGGAAATAGCCCAATGCCCAGATTAATATGGAAGCCAGCAGGATGACGTTACCCATTTTTTTAAGGTATTGTTGCCCTTTGTGCCACATATGGAGGCTTGTGTTTTTTAATGTTGGAATGCGGTAAGGCGGCAATTCCATCACAAAAGGCACTTCCTTTTTTGCAAAAACAAGTTTTTTCATGACTAAAGCCGTAAATATTGCCAGCATGATTCCGACGAGGTAAACGCAGAACAACACCAGCCCCCGGTTTTCGGGGAAAATGGCCGAAATCAGCAGCACATACACCGGAAGCCGCGCACTGCACGACATGAACGGGGTGATGATCATCGTCAAGATCCTGTCTTTCTTGTTTTCGAGCGTGCGGGTTGCCATCACGGCGGGAACGTTGCATCCAAAACCCATGACGAGCGGGATAAACGATTTGCCGTGCAACCCGATTTTATGCATGAGCTTATCCATGATAAACGAAGCACGCGCCATGTAGCCGGTATCCTCCATCAACGAAATGAAGAAGAACAATATCAGGATGTTGGGGAGGAAAACAATCACGCCGCCAACACCGCCAATAATCCCGTCCACTATCAGGTCGCGGAGGGCGCCCGGTTGCATGGCTGCTTGCAGCCATTCCCGCAGGTGTCCCACGCCGGCATCAATCCAGTCCATGGGGTAGCTGCCCAGCGTGAACGTGGTCTGGAACATGAACCACATCAAGAACAGGAATATCGGGAATCCCCATAAACGGTGGGTCAGGATGTCATCGAGTTCACGTTTTGTTTTGTGGCGGTCTTTCTTCGATTCCCTGTAGGTTTCTTTCAATGCTCCGTCGATGAAGCCGTATTTTGTGTCGGTAACCACGGTTTCGGAACGTTCGCCATACTCTTTCTCCAATACCGCAATCGTTTTGTCTGCCAGCGATTTGATTTGCCCGAAATTTCCAAGGTCTTTCAATTGCTGCAATATGGTTTTATCTGTTTCGAGCAGTTTAATGGCCACGTAGCGCGACGACAGCTTGTCGGTGATTTGCGGGTTTTTCCAGATTTCGTCCTGTATTTTTTTTAGCGATTCTTCGATAAGCGTGCCGTAATTGATGTGGATATGCCGCACGCTCGGGTCACGGTCTTCGTACACATCAACCAGTTTGGAGAACAGTTCGTCCACCCCTTTCCCCTTCGATGCTATAGTGGGGATAATGGGTATGCCTAGCATTTTCCCCAACGCCCCGTAGTCGAAATCCACACCTTTTTTTTCCAGTTCGTCGTACATGTTCAGTGCAATCACCACCTTTATGTTCATGTCAATCAGCTGTGTGGTAAGGAAAAGGTTTCGCTTCAGGTTCGATGCGTCGAGTACGTTGATCACAATATCCGGCATTTTTTCCGTGATATGCATCCGCACGAAAAGCTCTTCGGGCGAGTATTCCGTTATGGAGTAGGTTCCCGGCAAATCCACTATTTTGAATGTGTAACCGTCTTTCTTCAATTCGGCTTCCTTGGCATCAACCGTCACGCCCCCATAGTTGCCTACCCGTTCGTGCGAGCCGGAAGCATGGTTGAACAGGGTTGTTTTCCC
>DATGXD010000055.1:0-11839 GCA_035299105.1 Paludibacter sp.
GGATGAAGTGAAAAGCAGCACGTCGCCATCCTGGTTCAGGAACGCAGGGCTGAAATTGTCCGTTGCCCTGGCATTGAACAAATCGGCCCGGCGCACAATGTGCCGGGTAGGTTGCGAACGCCAGTTTGCCACATTTTGGCAGGCTTCAATACCGTTTTGGACCAAACGGCCGGTGCTATCCTTATGTTGGCACAACTTGTAGTACTTCAAGGCATCGGCATACTTGCCCTGCCTGTGCAAAACCTGTGCATATTTCAAGAAAACAATACTGTCGGGGTATGCATTCCGCAGGGCATTCGCATAGGCTTGTTCGGCCCGGCTATTTTTACTGGTCAGGCTGTAGCACTCGCCCTGGCTGAACGCCACACGTGCCCTGAGTTGTTTTTCATTACCGGGAATCTGCCCATACACCCTCTTGTAAAGTTCCCCGGCTGTATAATATTCCCCGGCCTGATATTTTTTATCCGCACGCTTGATGCGCGCTTTCAGGCTGCAACTTTGCGTTAAAGTTGCAACACATACCAGCAAAATGAAAAATCTGAATAATTGCATGTTTTGTTTTCGCCTTGGTGTTTGTATGGAACGACCCATTAGGTGTGGACTAATTTCAGTTCATTTGTCAAACCAACTCATGAATCACGAGTCCCGACCTTAATTTGGGTTCGAACCAGGTTGTTTTGGGAGGCATGATATTCCCGGTGTCGGCAATATCGATCAGCTGCTTCATCGACACCGGATACAGTGCCAATGCTACTTTCATTTCACCACTGTCGACACGGCGTTTCAACTCGCCCAGACCACGGATTCCTCCCACGAAGTCGATCCGCTTGTCGGAACGCAAGTCTTTTATACCCAACACTTCATCAAGAATCAAATCCGAAGAGATTGTCACATCGAGCACCCCGATTGGGTCATTGTCATTGTAAGTCCCGGGCTTTGCCGTAAGCGAATACCATTTACCCGACAAATACAACGAAAAATTATGCAATTTATTGGGTTTATAAATATCTTCCCCTTTCGGTTCTATTTCAAAATTCACTGACAGTTTGTTCAAGAATTCTTGGTCGGTCAGGTTGTTCAGGTCTTTCACCACCCGGTTGTAATCAATGATATTGAGTTGGTTGTCGGGGAAGCAAACCGCCATGAAATAGTTATACTCTTCGTCCCCCTTGTGGCCCGGGTTCTGCTTGCGTTTTTCGGCTCCCACCAACGCGGCGGCCGCACTCCTGTGATGCCCGTCGGCAATATACAGCGAAGGGATTGCCGTAAACAATTCAGTAATGCGGGCAATTGTTTTTTCATCGTCAATAATCCAGAACTGATGGCCAAAACCATCTCCGGGAGCTATGAAATTGTAATGCGGTTCAGATTTAACTACTTCTGCTACAATCGAATCTATTTCCGCATGGTGCGGGTATGCAAAAAACACAGGTTCGATGTTGGCATTATTCACACGCACATGCTTCATACGGTCTTCCTCCTTGTCGCGGCGGGTCAATTCATGCTTCTTGATATTCTCGTTCAGGTAATCGTCAACACTTGCACACACCACCAGGCCGTATTGGGTTTTCCCGTTCATGGTTTGCGCGTACACATAGTACTTTTCAGTTTCATCCTGCACCAACCAGCCGTTTCCACGGAACAAGTTGAAGTTTTCAACTGCCTTTGCATACACTTTTTCATCGTGTTCATCCGTCCCGGGTTCAAAATCTATTTCGGGTTTGATAATATGGTACAGCGACATGGGATTTCCCGCAGCCTCGGCACGAGCTTCATCCGAATTCAACACATCATAAGGGCGCGAAGCCACTTTTTCAACTAAATTTTGGGGAGGACGGATTCCTTTAAATGGTTTAATGACAGCCATAAACGTAAGTTTTGAATAGTTAGAGTTGTTATAATTTTTCCAAAGTGCAAATGTACGGAAAAAAGTTTAAAATTCGAATGGTAAAATCCTCCGGCCATTTTCCATGATTTAACAACGCCAAAAGACTTTTGACAAGCAATTGGAAGCAGTGCGGGAACAAGCCGGATGGGCGAAACCAGCCAAAAAGACAGGATTTCAGGAAGAATGCAAAAATTCATTCATACCGAATAATCCGTGCAGGGTCAATTTTTGTAATCAGGTAACTGGGGCCAACCATCATCAGGATAGAAGCGACCAAAGTACCTGCATTCAGCAGGAAAATATACAACCAGTTGAAAACAACCGGTACCGTTGCCGAATAATACGATTCCGGGTCGAGCGGCACAATACCCGTGTAGTATTGAATGGCGCAAAGCGTGAGGCCGACAATATTCCCCCACAACATGCCTTTCCCTATCAGGAACGCCGAATGGTACAGGAAAACTTTCCGGATCGACCAGTTCGAAGAGCCTACCGACTTAAGGATTCCAATCATATTGGTCCGTTCGAGGATAAGGATTAGCAGTCCCGAAACCATGTTGAAACCAGCAACGGCCAGCATTAAGAACAAGATTACCCATACATTCATGTCCAGCAAATCGAGCCAGCTGAAAATCTGTGGATTCAGTTGCTTGATAGTCTGCACGTAGTATGTTTCGCCCTGCTCGTTGAACTTGTTGGAAACAGCGGCGAAAACCGCATTCCCCGTCCGGTCAATGTTGTCGAAATCGTTTATCAACACTTCCAACCCGCTGAACGACATGCTGTCCCAGCCGTTGAGCTGCTGCACATGCCGAACACCGGTAAGGACAAAAAGCTTGTCGTATTCTATGAAATTGGTGGAATAAAGCCCGGCGATTTTGAATTTCCGGGCGCGTACCTGGTCTTGGATAAAATAAGTGAAGAAGCTGTCGCCAAGCTTCAATCCCAGCAAATTGGCCAGGTATTTCGAGATGATTACTTCATTTCCGGGCTTGCTTCCCGACACATCCGGGATTTTACCTTCAACCAGGTTGGCCTTGAAAAAATCCCAGTTAAAACCCGAATCTATTCCCTTGAGCACAATCCCTTGGAATTCGGCATCCGTTTTGATAATCCCGGGCTTGGTGGCAAAACGCTGGACGTGTTTCACCCCCTCAATTTCCGAAATTTTACGGACAAATGTGCTGTCGGCCCTGACAGGCTGCATTTCGTATGTGTTGTTGCTGTCGAAATTGGTAATCTGGATATGCCCCCCAAAGCCAATTACTTTTTTCCGGACCTCCTGTTTGAAGCCGACCACCACCGCCACCGCCACCAGCATAACCGCCAGTCCGGTGGCAATTCCAATCATGGCAATACGCACTGCCGGGCGTGAAACATTCTTTTTATCCCCCCCTTGGCGGAAATGAATGCGTTTGGCTATGAAATATTCTAAATTCAACGGCTACTGGATGGCTTTAAATAATCCCGACTAACGACCATGTAGCTTATTGGTTTACAACAGCCACTTTTTTGTTCGCCAGCAGATTAAGTCGATTAATTTTTATTTTTTGGATTCTGACTAACGACCATTATTTTTTCTTGGATGTCGGCAACGATTAAGCGGCTAAATTGTTCTTCCCGGATAAACTTCCAATGCTTTGCTCAAAACAACCAATGCATGCTTCAGGTCTTCTTTGTCAAGGACATAAGCAATGCGAACCTCATCTTTTCCCAGTCCTTCGACTGTGTAAAATCCCGAAGCAGGGGCCATCATGACAGTATATCCCTCGTATTCGAAGTCGGAAAGCAACCAGGCGCAGAATTTATCGGCATCATCGATAGGCAAACGCGCCACAGTGTAAAACGCACCCATCGGAATTGGTGAATAAACGCCGGGAATCCGGTTCAAGCCATCAATCAGGAATTTACGCCGTTCCACGTATTCGTTGTACATTTCGAGCATATATTCAGTCGATGTGTTCATGGCAGCTTCGGCAGCTATCTGGCCCAGCAAAGGCGGGCTCAGGCGTGCCTGGCAAAACTTGATCACATTCTTGCGGACTTCCTTGTTTTTGGTCACCAAAGCTCCAATCCGCACACCGGTCATGCTGTAGCGTTTCGACACCGAGTCGATAAGCACCACGTTTTCCTCGATGCCATCCAGGTGGAAAGCCGAAATGTAAGGGGCGCCCGTGTAACAAAACTCGCGGTAAACCTCATCCGAAAAAAGGTAGAGGTCGTATTTTTTTACCAAATCGCGAATTTTGTTCATTTCCGAACGGGTGTAAAGATACCCGGTGGGATTGTTCGGATTGCAAATCAGGATTCCTTTGGTTTTCGGGGTAATAAGCTCTTCGAATTTTTCGATATGCGGCAATGCGAAACCCTCCTCGATGGTGGAAACCACCGGGCGGACCACAGCCCCGGCAGCAATGGCAAAGGCCGTGTAGTTGGCGTAGGCCGGTTCGGGAACGATGATTTCGTCGCCCGGGTCGAGGCAGCTCATAAATGCGAAATTCACAGCCTCGGACCCTCCTGTTGTCACAATAATATCCTGCTCGGTGACATCGATATTGAACGAATGGTAATAGGCGGCCAATTTAGTCCTGAGGCTTTTGATACCATCGCTGGGGCTGTATTCAAGCACGGTGCGGTCGATATTACGTACAGCTTCCAACGCCACAGGTGGAGTTTTCAGGTCGGGCTGGCCGATATTGAGGTGGTAGACTTTAATCCCGCGTGCTTTGGCCTTGTCGGCAAGTGGTACCAGCTTGCGGATGGGAGATTCGGGCATTGCCTGCCCCCGAAGTGAGGTGTTTGGCATTTTAATATATTTCAGTGTTCAAATTCCACCAGCAGGCAAATCATTTGTTCTCGATTCGCCACCGGATAATCCTTTTAATTGTATGATTGCTGCAAAATTAGTGAAATAAACCCGATTAATAAAAGATTTGGATTATAAATTGACGTAGGTGGGAGCTGGGAGTTGACAGTTAGTAGCTGGAAGTTTGTAATGGGTAGTAGTTTGCATTGTCCAAAACGGATTGGCACTCCCCAGGCAACCACTTGTTGCCAACCCTGCCTACTTCAAATCCACCATTAATTTGAGGTTGAACTGCCGTCCGGTGAGGTAATTGGGCGTTGCCATTTGCTGTCCGTAGATATCGGTGACCCAGTAGTACGAATTTACATTCTTGAAATCGAGCAGGTTGAACACCTCGAAATTCATCCACATGCTTTTGACATGCTTCAGCCATTTTTTATCCAACCATTTATCGGTTCCGCTCACCAACACACGCGAGGCGCCGATATCGACCCGGCGGTATACCGGTGCACGGAAGCCCGCAGCCCGGAATGCTGTTGTATAGGCCGAATTGTAGGGGGCAAGGATCGGAAGACCATCGGACCAAATGATTTTGAGCTGCATTTTATATTTTGGATTGTTGGGCAAATAGTCCTGGAACATCATGGAGAACGTGTAGCGCTGTGAACTGGGCGATGCAACCCACCCGGGGTAAACGGTAGTGGAAGTGAGCACATTCCCCGCATCATCGTAAGTATGTTTCACATACGAATCCTCCTCAATGTCTTCTTTGGCATCCAGCACCGACAAATTGATCCAGGAATCTGTCCCCGGCACCAACTCCCCGGCAAGTTTAAAATCGACCCCTGCCGTATAGGCCTTTGCATCGTTATGGCCTGAATACCTGATTTGGACATTGTCGAGCGTATAGGAAACCATCCGGTCGCCCAATTTCAGGTAAGCTTCGGTTGTAAACTTGAAAGGCCTCCCCCACGCCCTGAAATAATAATCGCCTCCCAGCACGAAATGCAGCGTGCGCTGGGCCTTTATGCCGGAATTCAACTGTACATTCACATTTCCAAGTGCATCGCTCAACGTATCGCGTATTTCCTTGTAGAACGGAGCCTGGTAATAAAGCCCGGTGGCAAACCTGAAGCTGAAATCCTTTCGCCAATGCGGAATCAATCCGACAGAGAAACGGGGGCTTACGAGCAATTCGTTGTTAAACGACCAGTGGTTGGCACGCACCCCGCCGGTAAACGACCAGAGTCCCTGGCGGGAATTCAATTTGTAGGTATCCTGGAAAAATGCGGTTGTGCGCCACGAGGGCAACACCGTGGTTGCCTTCAGATTATAAAACAGGTTTACCCGCGTATCGCTGAAAGGCAGGGAGTACCCCGCTGAATCGCGCCATTCCCATTCACTGATTTTATCTGCAATGAGTTCATGCTGTAAGTTCAGGCCCCATCTCAACTTATGGTTGTTCAGGTTAAACTCGCCCAGGTGCGCCAAGTTTGCTACCGAAGCATTCAACCGGTTCCGTGCGTGTTGGTGGTATTTCCCCACTCCAAGCGTTTCACCGGTCTTGTCATCTTCTTTCAAATCCATCTTGACTTCACTCAGTATATACTCCCCAAGTATGTCGTAGGTTTCATTTTCGTTGGTATAAAATGTCGAAGCCATCAAACTCATCTTCAATGATTTCCGAGGAGTATAATTCAATGTCAACGCTCCGAAGGTAGTCCGGAACAAATCGTTTTCCGTCCCATCGTAAAAAATAGTCAGTTTCCGCCCCATATTGTATGTACCAAATTCAGTTTCACGTTCTTCGGGCTTGAAAAAGTATATGTTCTGCGAAAAGTTGCCCAGGAAAGTCAGCTCCCATTTGGGTTTGAGCTGGTAGGTCAGGAAAGTTTGGTAATCGACAAAAGCCGGCTTGTATTCGCCTTGCGTATCGAGTGTGCCGAGCAGGTATTTTGAAGTCTTGTAACGGGCGCCGTGCATTTGGGTAAACTTTTTGCCGGCAGTAGCAACATAAGCCGATGCGCCCAGCATGCTTAATGAAACCGATGACTCGAATTGAGCCGGTTTTTTATACTGGATATCAAGCACCGACGACATTTTGTCACCATACTTGGCATCGAACCCCCCGGCCGAGAATGAAACTCCCTGAACCATGTCGGGATTGATAAAACTCAACCCTTCCTGTTGCCCCGAACGGATTAGCAACGGCCGGTACACTTCGATCCCATTCACATACACGGCATTTTCATCGAAATTGCCCCCACGGACATTGTATTGCGAACTCAATTCGTTGCTCGAACTTACGCCGGCAAATGTAATCAGCATGGATTCAATCCCACCGGTCGAGTTCGGCATCAGCCTGTATTTTCCGGCATCGAGTTCATCGAGTGTCGACAGCTGCCTCCGCTGCCCAATTACGTTCAGTTCGCTTATTTCATTCGACAAAGGAGTAAGTTCAACCGAAATCTGGATTACTTTCTGGCTCGGCCGTATGGTTTGTTTTATTGTTTTGTAACCAAGCATGGAGTACACCACAGTTACCGAATCCCGTATTTCGGTTATCAGGTCATAATATCCGTTCTTGTTTGTTATTGTGCCAACACTCGAATTTTCAAGATGGACATTCGCCAATTCAATTCCCCGGTTGTCGGTATCGATTACATAACCATATATACGAACTTTGGTTTGCGCATGTACAACTAGCGAAAAAAACAAAATGAAAATGATTATGGATAGTATGTTCCTCATGAAAAATAAGTCTGACGGCTTGTAATAAAAAACTAAACGCATTTTTAACGGTAAAAATGCAGAATTATTCTAATTGTGTATTTAAAATCAGCCGCAAAGATACATTTTCTACAAAAGCCCTGCAAATTGGCTGCCATTCCTTGTTACCGCACCCAAACAAAATGCCCGCAAGAGGATAACTCCACGGGCATTGGTAACAAACACTGCAAAACGAGGCGTTATTTCTTAACAAACTTACATTCAAAAGTTCTTTCCGGAGTCACAACCCTGACAATGTACATCCCTTCGGGCAAGGCGGCAACTGGTATGAATCCATCGCCGGCCACGTCCTTGCGTAGCAGTTGCCGGCCGCTCAGGCTGAAAACTGAAACAACGGCCTGCCCTGCAGCTGACGCCAGGTAGAATCCCCGTGTTGCCGGGTTGGGGAAAATACTTACACCCACAGGGGTTGACACGCCCGCTTGCCCCGTCGCATCCAGCCCCACAATGCGGGGAAACTCTTTCCACTGGCCAGCAGCCCGGTAAAGAGCCACCGACCCGGCAGGGACATGCAAAGTGGTTGAATCCATGCAATAAAACACATCGGGCGAAGAACTCAATTCTACCGGTACGGGCGAAAGGGCGTAAACACTGGTTGCATGGCAATTGAGGTAAAACGCCCTTGACCCAATGTAAGACACAGAGGGAGGAATGGTTATACTGCCCAGATTGTTTGAATAAAAAGCATCACCCGCAATCGAATCCACGGAATTGGGGATTACCAAGTTGGTTAACCCACAGAATGCGAAGGCAGCAGCGCCTATTGCAACCAGCGAGCCGGGAAGGTCAACGGTGGTCAGCCCGGCCATGGTAAACGCATAACTACCAATATGTTTCACCGAATTGGGGATAACCACCTGTTCGAGGTGTCCGCATCGTGCGAAGCTGTATTCCTCGATAACGTCGAGAGAGGCCGGCAGTACGACAACGCCAGCCAAGTATTTGCAGGCCAAAAACGCACCTTTGCCAATGTGGACCACCGAGCCGGGAATTTCAAGCCCCGTAAGGCCACTGCAATAATTGAATGCAAAATCCCCTATTTCCAGGACGGATCCGGGAATTTCCAAATTGCCGTCCAGCGACCAGCATCCTTCGAATGCACTATCCCGAATATATCTTACTGCACCGGGTATTAGCAGTTGGCCTTTAAAATTTTGGCAATTATAGAACGAAGACTCTCCAATCGAGGTGGTTGAAGGGGGGAACACAAACAGGCTTAACAGATATTTGCCATAAAATGCCTTCCGGGGTATTTCGCCAGGCGGGTAATGTACAACGGAATCGCCCGCCGTGCCTTCCCGCCCCGTGTATCCGGCAATTGTAGCTCCGCTCAAATCGATAGCGGAAAGAAGTTCCATACTATCGCGCATAATTTTGAAATCGCGGGCATCGATGCTTCCCGTGATTTTCAGCGAAGTAATTGTTGACTTTTGCAAGCTGCTTAACGCCAACGACAAACCGCCGGGCAAAAGCTGCAACGCTGTATCCTTTGGAGCTAGCCGCACGCGCCACCTGAGTTCGGCAAGCGCCGATTTTCGTTCGTCCGAAAGGGGTTTAAAACAATGCCCGCCTGCAATGATTGAATCCAAAGTCCTTGGAATTTCCAAATCGCGGCCAAAAGCCTTACCGCAAGTTTCGGCAACACCCGGAATTACCCCGGCTATAAACATCAGAATGAACAGGTATTTTTTCCTCATAGCGTTCCAATTATCCTCCTTAAAGGTATCGACTAAATTAAAACGCAGGTAAAACGTTATAGTTCACCGGAATAGGGCTGTGGATAATTTTCTTGTGAATCTATTTGAATTTGCAAACGAACTTAACAGTTTTTCAAGCAAGGATAAAAAAACCACGGGAGGATAAAACATTGGAACTCGACTCCAATGGAATCAATTTCCAACTGTTGTTGGGTTCACATGGATGTTGAGTTTTCCAAGCAGGGTATCGATGCTGTGAACTGTTTCATTCCCAATCATCCAGGCATCCCTGGTAACAACAATACGAACTTCGGCACCTTCCACCACCATATACCCTGCACGCGCCAATGCCCTGAGTGTCCAGTACATACGGGTTTTATCGCCTTCGACCCAAACCTTACGGGTCATTGGATAATTCATGGAAAAATTACCATTTGCAGTATTAAAGAAAAACGACTTGCTTTGGAATGCCCTGTCAAAATTCCCATTAAGAACCAGGTCTTCGGGAACCCCGCACTCAATACCTTCCCCGGCCGACATCAGCCAAATACAGTCGGCTGCCTGCAATGCAAAATCAAGCTCGTGGGTGGAAAGTAGGATGGCTTTGTTGGTGGTATGGGCTAGCTTGTGTAGCAGCAGCATGATTTCCACCCGGTTTGGCAAGTCGAGGTGGGCTGTAGGTTCGTCGAGCAAAATAATGGGCGTGTCTTGCGCCAGGGCCTTTGCAATCATCACCCGCTGCCTTTCACCGTCCGAAAGTTCATTGAACAGCTGGCCGGCTTTGTTTTCAAGATGAACCATCTCAATAGCTTTGCACACTAACTTTTTATCTTTTTCAGTAAAATTCCCCCACCAACTGCTGTATGGATGGCGTCCATACGAAACGATGTTTTGTACCGTTGCATTTTCAATTTCTACCCTGTCGGTAAGAACCAACGAAATCATTAAGGCTCTTTCCTGTTGGGTTATACCCACCAAATCCGAGCCATCAATCAATATGTTCCCGCTCAATGGTTTCTGTAATCCGGATAACGTGCGAAGCAAGGTTGATTTTCCGGAACCATTGGGACCAATCAGGCACACGAGTTCCCCCGACCGCAATTCGAGGTCGAGTTCATGCTGGACAACCATGGCTTTCCCTTTTTTGGAATACCCGATGGAGAGGTTTTGTGTGCGGAGTATTGGCATTGAACCAGGGGTGTTTTTTACTGAATTATTTCCGTTTCAATATTATCCAGATAATCACAGGCGCACCAAAAAGGGCGCTTACGGTATTTACAGGCAACGAATAAGTCGGGATTTGGGTAACGATATCGCAAACCAGCAACAGCGAAGCTCCACACAGTACAGTGGCGGGCAACAGGATTTTGTGGGCCGAAGTCCGGAAAACCCCACGTGCGATATGCGGTATGGCAACTCCAACAAAAGCAATCGGACCCGTGAAAGCTGTAATTCCCCCGGCAAGCAATCCGGTGACAATCACTATCAGGAACCGGGTTTGCTGAATTGAAACACCCAGACCCCGGGCATAATTTTCGCCGAGCAACAATCCATCAAGACGCTTTTGAAGCAAAAAAGCCATGCTTATCCCCAAAAGAACCACGGGCAATAAAATTTTCATATATTCCCAGGTGACCGCGCTCAAACTTCCAAAATTCCACATCACGAAAAGTTTAATGGCATCGGGATTGCTAAATGTCTGTAGGATGCTCACCAGCGAACCTGCTATGGTCCCGAACATAAGCCCGACAATAAGCAGGGAAACCGAATTACGTACCCTGAACGACACTCCCACCACCAGGGCAAGCACCACCGAAGCTCCCGTTATGGCCGCAACGACCATTTCCCACCCGCTGCCGAAAAACGCCGCAGGCAACAGCGAAGCAGCCATCATGACCACGGCCACGCCCAGGCTTGCCCCCGAGCTGACACCCAGAATGTAAGGATCGGCAAGTGAATTCCGGAAAAGGGTTTGCATCAACAAGCCTGCAACCGACAACGAAGCACCGGCAAGAATGGCCGTAATCGCTTTTGGCAAGCGGAAATTGAGCAATATTTCGGAGTTGATGCCTTCCCCGCCCCCAGTAAAAACGGTCACGATGTCGCGCAATGAAATATGAATGCTTCCCCAAGCCAGGTCGGCAAGGAAAAGCACGGCCATAAGCAATGCGAGAAAGGCAAATACGATGGGGTTACGAGATTTCAAACGGCTGATTTAAATAAGTGCCAAAGGTACAAAATAATGAGCAATTGTAAATGGAAAGGACTTGAAAAATCCGGCAAGGGCAAATGAAGAAATTTAGTCCCGATACGGAGACTTGGGAGAATGCGCGGAGTCCGCAAAAAAAAGCCCCGGAACCATCTTTTGTAGAAGTCCGGGGCTGTTGAATAAGAAAAGAGTCTTACTTTTTCCAAAGTTTTGTCATGTCTTCCAACGTTTTGCCTTTGGTTTCGGGAACCATTTTCCAGACAAAAATAATTGAAAGAATTGACATCACACCATAAAGCGCATACGTGAAAGTCATGCTGACAGATTGCAAGGCCGGGAATGTGGCCGAAACAATGAAGTTCGAAATCCACTGGGCGGCCACAGCAATTGCCACTGCCTTTCCACGAATCGTATTGGGGAAAATTTCCGAAATCAACACCCAGCAAATC
>DATGXD010000056.1:0-8350 GCA_035299105.1 Paludibacter sp.
AATCAGGAATATGAATTCCAACCCGTAACATTCGGCAATTCCCTTGTATTGAGCCAGGAAATCACTCATGGGCAAGTCGGGGATAATCATTCCATCCACTCCTACCCGCTGGCATTCGGAACAAAATTTTTCGAATCCGAACTGCATAATCGGATTCAGGTAACCCATCATTATCAGCGGAATCCCGATTTTCTCGCGCACACCGGTCAGTTGGTCAAACAGCTTGCGGATGCTCATGCCGTTGCGCAATGCCTGCTGGCTGCTGTTTTGTATCACTATACCATCGGCCAATGGGTCGGAAAACGGCACACCTATTTCTACCAAATCCACACCGTTAGCCTGCAAGCATTCCAGCGTAGGCAGCGTATCTTCCAGCTTGGGGAAGCCCGCCGTGAAATACACCGACAGGATATTTTTGTTTTTACGTTCGAATAATTGATTGATTCGATTACTAACCCCTAGCCCCTGAAGTGGAACTGGGTTAGTTCCGTTTTGTATATTCATATCTTTGTTCATATATCGTTGTAATAAATAGTACTAATTTAATTCCCCTTCAGGGGTTAGGGGTTCTTATTTCTTTCATAAACCCCTTCAACATCTCCACATTTTTCACTCCCGGACTAATTTCGAATTTGCTGTTCAGGTCAATCCCTGCGAATTTCGGATGCTTTATTTTCAAAATCGCTTCTGAATCATCCTGCCCAATGCCACCGCTTAACAAAAATGGTGTTTCACCCGTGTATTCGTCCAACAAACTCCAGTTGAACTTCACACCCGACCCACCGTAGGCATTGGTCTTTGTGTCGAACAAGAAATAGTCGCAGACGCCTTCGTATTTTCCCGTTACTTTAAAGTTATAGGCTTCGGCTACCGGAAATGCTTTCAGCACCAACAACCCGCTGTCTTTCAGCTTTTTGCAAACTTCCACATTCTCTATCCCGTGCAGTTGCACCCCATCGAGTTTGTACTTATAAACAATGGTCAGGACATCCTCGAGGTCTTCGTTCACAAACACACCTATTTTCTTAATTGTCGAAGGCAACGAAGCCAACACCCCGGCATCCAGTGGTTCGGCATAGCGCGGCGACTTCGGGTAGAAAATAAATCCCAACAGGTCGGGATGCAAGGCCGCTATCAGCTGTATATTTCCGGGATGCTTCATCCCGCATATTTTTATTTCCATGCTTGGCATGTTATTTATTTCATGATCAATATTTATTGGCTGAAAGCCATTTTATTTCAACTAAAGGTTAGCTTAGCAAGGCCTTAGGTCAATCGATAAATGACAATTTCTTATGATGCTCAACCTGATTTTCGATATTACCCAAGGTGTTGCTTCGCTTCCCTTGGGCTGGAACTGAATGGGCTTACAGCCCGCTCAAACGCAGAAAAAATATTACACTGACGTTTCATATCTTATCGCTCAACTTTAGGGCTTAGTGGTCAGTTCCCTGATAAATTGCTGCAAAGACACATCCGGTTTTTCTTCCTTCATAAAGTTTTCTCCCATCAGGAAACCACGGTAACCTGCCCGACGGAGTTCTTTTACAGTTTCGGTTTTCGAAATTCCGCTTTCGCTCACTTTTACAAACCGGTCGGGTATCAGTGCCGCCAGGTCGAACGAAGTTTGAATGCTTTGTTCGAAGGTTTTCAGATTGCGGTTGTTCACGCCCAGCATATCCACATAGTCGTTGGCATGTCCCAGCTCTTCGGCATTGTGTACTTCGAGTAATACTTCCAGTCCCAACCCATGCGCCCGGCGTGCCAACTCAAGCGTTTCCTGCACCGTTAGCGCGGCAGCTATCAGCAACACCACATCGGCACCCATGGCTTTGGCCTCGAACAACTGGTATTCATCAATCACAAAGTCCTTGCGCAAAATGGGGCATGTCACCTGCGGACGAGCCGCTATCAAATCCTGTGGCATACCTCCGAAATACGGGAAATCCGTCAGGATAGAAATGCCCGACGCACCCGCGCGACTGTAACCTTCGGTCACCTGCACCACATCGGCATGTTCGTGTATCCAGCCCAGCGAAGGCGATTTACGCTTAAACTCCGAGATAATGCCCGATTCGGAAGTCAGCAAATTTTGTTTCAGCGACAAACATTTCCGCCCGAAAGCAGGCGCTTTCTCCAGGTCGGCTATCGAAGTTGTTGCTTTACGCGATGCCACTTCGATGCATTTGTCGGCAATTATTTTGTCTAAGATTGTCATTTGTTATGTGTTATTTGGCAGTGCCGTCATTAACTTCGTGTTATTAGTGCTTCGCACGTTATTTATCTTCGATGTCATCAATAACGCCCAAAGGGGAAATAACTTAATAACGGCGAAGCCAAATTACTATTTATATACTTCCAAAAACTTTACAAAGGCTTCTTTCGCATGTCCACCTTCGAGCGAATGTTCGGCTTCGGCAATACATTGTTCCAATGGTTTCATGGGCGTTCGGGTCTGGATTGCAAAGGCCGAGTTCACAACAACGGCATTGCGTTGCGCTTCGGTGGCTTTGTTTTCCAATATGTTCATAAAGATTTTCGCCGCATCATCCACCGATTCGCCTCCCCACAGGTCCTGCTGTGCCAAGCGTTTGAAACCGATTTTTTCGGGCGTATACACAAATTCGCCCATATTGCTCTGAACCTTGAATGTATCAGTCAGTGATATTTCGTCGTATCCATCCAGCGAATGCACAATGCTGTACTGCACGCCCAGGTTTTGGTAAATATAATTGTACAGGCGCATCATTTTCAGGTTATATACCCCCAGGCACTGGTACTGCGGGCGAACGGGACTGATAAGCGGCCCCAGCACGTTGAAGAAGGTACGCACACCGAGATTTTTACGCACCGGCGCTACGTTTTTCATGGCCGGATTGAAAAACGGTGCATGCAGATAAGCAAAACCTGCTTCGTCCAAGGCACGTTTTATCACATCCACACCGGTTGTGAATTTTGCTCCGAAATATTCCAACACGTTCGACGCTCCACTTACCGAAGTCGCACCGTAGTTGCCATGTTTGGCTACCTTGTAGCCCGCTCCCGCCACTGCAAAACAGCTGCACGTGGAGATATTGAAGGTGTTTTTACCATCGCCACCCGTGCCCACAATGTCCAGCGCATCGAATTCCGACAAATCCATCGGCAAAGCCAGTTCGAGCAGTGCGCTGCGGAAACCTATCACCTCTTCGAGTTCGATGCTGCGCATCAAAAACACCGTGATAAATGCCGCAATCTGCGCATCGTTGTATTTCCCGGCAGCGATATTCGCCATCACCTCGGCCGCTTCTTCGCGGGTAAGCGACTGGTGGTTGAATAATTGATTTAGTATTTGTTTCATATGACCCCCGGGGGATATTAGTTGGTTATTTTTTATTTTAAAAATCTCGATTGAAAAACAGATTCACATCCCCCTTTAAGGGGTTGCGGGTTAACTTTCCAACCAGTTCTTCAGCATTTGTTCGCCTTTAGGTGTCAGCACCGATTCGGGATGGAACTGTACACCGCGCACATCATACCTTTTGTGTGCCAATGCCATTATCATGCCCTCCTCGTCTACTGCCGTTATTTTGAGGCAGTCGGGCAAGGTCGATTTTTCGGCAGCCCACGAGTGGTACCGCCCCACTTCCAGTTTTTTGTCCAGACCGTTGAACAAAACATCTTCCTCGGTCACATCCACCACGGAACTAATGCCGTGGTATACTTCGGGAAGGTTAATCAACGTCCCGCCAAAAGCTTCCGCAATGGCCTGTTCGCCCAGACAAACGCCCAGAATCGGTTTCGAGGGCGCGTAAGTTTTAATCACATCGAGCAAAATGCCCGACTCGGATGGCACACCCGGACCCGGCGAAAGAATAATCTTATCGAAACGGGCTATCTCTTCCAATGCTATCTGGTCGTTACGATGCACTTCCACGTCGGTATACCCCAACTTTTTCACGGCATGCACCAGATTATATGTAAATGAATCGTAATTGTCGAAAACTAATATTTTCATTTTTCTACGTGTTATTTGGACTATGTCCGTTATTTACTTCGTGTTATTGAGGCTTTGCCTGTTATTTACTTTGTGTCATCTAATAAAGCCCGTAGGGCTAATAACAAATAATAACGCAAAGCAAAATAACTATGAATTACTTTCCTGACGCCACTTCCACAGCTCGCTTCAGCGCTGCCAGCTTGTTGTTTACTTCCTGCAATTCGCTTTCTTCGCTCGATTTGGCAACGACACCCGCACCAGCCTGGTAGTAAAGCGTATTGTTTTTGCTCACAAACGAGCGAATGGTGATGGCCTGGTTCATGCTTCCATCGAAACCGATATAGCCCAAACATCCACCGTAAGGTCCTCGGTCGTGCGGTTCAATACCGTCAATCAGTTGCATAGCCTTAATTTTTGGTGCACCGGACAAAGTCCCGGCGGGAAAAGTATCGGCAAACAACTTGATTACTTTTGTATCGGGCTTCATTTTTCCACTGACACTCGAAACCAAATGCAGCACGTGTGAATAATATTGTACCTCACGGAAAACATCGACCACCACTTCATCCGTGTTGCGGCTCAAATCGTTCCGTGCCAGGTCCACCAGCATCACGTGTTCGGCATTCTCCTTCTTGTCGGTGCTGAGCTTTTCGGCCAGCTCCATGTCTTTTTCGTCATTGCCCGTGCGGCGGAATGTACCCGCAATAGGTTTGATATAGGCCTTTCCCTTTTTGGCATCCACCACCAAATGCGCTTCAGGCGATGAACCGAAGATCCTGAAATCGCCAAAATTGAAATAAAACAGGTATGGCGAAGGGTTCACCGAACGCAAGGTGCGGTAGAGCTTGAAATCATCGCCTTTGTACTGCTGGTAGAAACGGCGCGAAAGCACTATCTGGAACACGTTCCCTTTATAACATTCTTCTTTGCCACGGGTCACCATTTTGCGGTAATCTTCGTCCGAAACATCCGATTTCTCTTCACCAACGGCTTCGAAATCGTAAATGGCAAAATTGTTATTCTCCAGAATTTCCTCGATGGAATCAATCTGCGAAGTTTCGTCTTCCAGCAGATTTTCGATGATAGTCAGTTCGTTATTGAAATGATTGATGGCAATAATGTATTTGAACAACACATAATGCAATCCCGGCATGCTTCCCGGTACCGTTTCGCGAGCCGAAAGCTTCACATCTTCGAAATACTGCACCGATTCGTACGACGAATATCCGAAAAGTCCGTTGATGCCCACCGGATTGTCATTCTTAACGATATCCACCGATTTCAAGAATGCATCGAAACGTTCGGCTACCGTCAGTTTTCCGGTAACGGGAGTTTCTATTTTTGTTCCGTCAGGATATTCTTCCTTAATCAGAAACTGATTGACCGAAATCCCCCCTATCGGACAAAAACCAACGTACGAATAACTATTTTCCACTCCGTGATAGTCGGAACTTTCCAACAACACAGAATTGGTATACAAATCACGAACTTTGAGATATATGCCCACCGGTGTTTGCAAGTCGGCCAGCATTTTTTTTGAGTTTACTATTAGTTTCATAAGTTTATCTGACAACAGACGGCAGACAACCGACTACAGAAACGACTTTGGACTGTAGACCGTTGCCTGTTGTCATTATTTAAAATGCTTTATATACGTATCCATATCCTTGTCACCACGTCCCGAAACGGTAAGTACCACAATGTCTTCGGGTTTGAAGTTTTCTTTCTCTTTCTTGAGCAAGGCCAGTGCATGAGCCGATTCGATAGCCGGAATGATTCCTTCCAAACGGGTCAGTTCAAAGGCAGCCTCGAGCGCTTCATCATCGTTGATAGGCCAAACTTGGGTGCGGCCAGTTTTGGCAAAATGCGCATGCGCCGGGCCGATACCCGGATAATCCAACCCCGCCGAAATAGAATAAGGCTCGATAATTTGTCCATCTTCGTCCTGAATCAACAGCGTTTTAGCACCGTGGATAATTCCGGTTGTTCCCAGCGAAATGGTTGCGGCAGTTTCACCGGTATCCACACCCAGTCCACCCGCTTCGGCCGAAATGATTTTTACACGCTCATCGTCGAGGTAATGGTAATACGTTCCCATCGCATTGCTGCCCCCGCCCACACAGGCCATCAGGTAATCGGGGTAGTCGCGGCCTATTTGTTCTTCGAGTTGCCATTTGATTTCCTCGCTGATAACCGACTGGAAATAACCCACCATATCAGGGTAAGGATGCGCTCCCACGGTGGAGCCTACAATATAAAAAGAATCAGGGTTGGAGCACCAATAACGGAAAGCCTCGTTGGTGGCGTCTTTCAACGTCATGTTGCCACTCGTTACGGCTTCTACTGTAGCACCCAACATGCGCATTTTCTGCACGTTCAGGAACTGGCGCTCCACATCGGTTTTCCCCATGAAAACCTTGCATTCCAACCCCATCAGCGCGCAGGCTGTAGCCGTGGCCACACCGTGCTGGCCTGCACCTGTTTCAGCAATAATACGGGTTTTTCCCATGCGTTTTGCCAGCAGAATTTGCCCCAATGAGTTGTTGATTTTGTGTGCTCCGGTATGGTTCAGATCTTCCCTTTTCAGGTAAATGTTGGTGCCGTATGCTGCCGATAACCGTTTCGCAAAATACAGAGGCGAAGGGCGCCCCACATAGTTTTTCAGCAGATCGTAATACTCTGCTTTAAATGCAGCATCGTCTTTCACAGCGTAAAATGCCTCCTTCAACCGTTCGAACGACCCGTGCAGGATTTCGGGGATATATGACCCGCCGAATTCGCCGTAATAACCATTTTCATCAGGATTACTCCTAACCCCGACCCCTCTAAATCTCCCCGAATGGGGAGACTTGAAGTTACTTTCGTCTGATTTATTTTTTGCTTTATTCATTGTTTATATAAATGTCTTGTTGTAATAATCAATACTAATTTTTCTTTCTTCCCCCATTTGGGGGGAATGAGGGGGTCGATATGGGTAAATAAATAAAAAAGGCTTATCGTGAGTTCCGACAAGCCTTTTTGTAATATCATTAACGAATGTATACACAGGTGCACCCCTCACGACCGATTGATCTGCAAGCGCCACCACCAAAATTTGTTTACATTCATGCCAGTTTTCATTACTTTTGTTTTGATTTCCGGGTGCAAAGATGATAAATTAATTTTATTTGTGCAAGTCCTGTGTCATTTTTTATTTCCAAACATCCAAAACAACCGCCAACACCTTACCTGCAAAGCCTGCAATGGAATACCAGCTATTGCGTTTCAACACAGCAACACAAAACCTGCTATTTCCCCGTATGATATTCAGTTTTTTTTCCTAACTTTGCGGACTTAAAAATACGAAACAACAGACAGTAATTTTTAAGAAAAATTCAAAGTGAAAGAGACCAAATACATTTTCGTAACCGGTGGCGTTACTTCTTCGTTAGGCAAGGGAATTATTGCCGCATCACTCGGCAAACTACTCCAGGCACGCGGTTTCAAGGTTACCAACCAAAAATTAGACCCCTACATCAATGTTGACCCGGGAACACTGAATCCTTACGAACATGGCGAGTGCTATGTAACTGTGGATGGGCACGAAGCCGACCTCGACCTGGGCCATTACGAACGATTCCTGGGCGTGGAAACCCGCAAGGCCAACAACGTGACCACAGGCCGTATCTACCAGAATGTAATAAACAAGGAACGCCGTGGCGATTACCTGGGCAAAACCGTACAAATCATTCCCCACATCACCGACGAGATAAAACGCAACATCAAGCTGCTGGGTGCAAAGGGCGAATTCGATTTTGTGATAACCGAAATAGGCGGCACGGTGGGCGACATCGAATCGTTGCCCTATATCGAAAGCGTGCGCCAGCTCAAGTGGGAACTCGGCAAAAACTGCCTGATTGTCCACCTAACCTATGTCCCTTACCTGGCTGCCGCCAAGGAACTGAAAACCAAGCCAACACAACACTCGGTGAAAGCACTGCAAGAGCAAGGACTCCAGGCCGATATCCTGGTGTTGCGTACCGAACACAATATCTCAACCGACATACGGAAAAAAGTAGCGCTATTCTGTAACGTGGATCCAAGCGCCGTGATGCAGTCGCTCGATGTACCAACCATTTACCGTGTGCCGCTGAACATGCAGCAGGAAAAACTGGATGAAGTGGTACTGACAAAAATGGGTTTCGACCTGGAAAAAACTCCGGCTGCCGACATGGCGAAATGGATTGCATTTGTCGAAAAACTGGAGAACGCCACCGAGGAAGTCAGGATTGGGATTGTAGGCAAATACGTGCAACTGCCCGACGCCTACAAATCAATTATCGAATCGCTGTTGCATGCCAGCGCATACAACAATAAAAAGCTGAAACTGGA
>DATGXD010000057.1:0-23885 GCA_035299105.1 Paludibacter sp.
CTGGAGGGTTTGCTTGCGCAAGGAATTGTGCCGATTGTGAACAAAAATGACGTGGTGTCGGTAACAGAGCTGATGTTCACCGACAACGATGAGCTTTCGGGCCTGATAGCGTCCATGATGGACATGGAGGCTTTGGTTATCCTCAGCAACGTGGACGGCATTTACAATGGCAATCCTGCCGAGCCGGGTTCGGAAGTGATCCGCCGGATTGAAAAAGGACAGGATGTGTCCGATTTTATCCAGGCCACGAAATCCACTTTCGGGCGGGGCGGCATGCTGACCAAGACAACCATAGCGCGCAAAATAGCCGACCAGGGCATTGACGTGCTCATTGCCAACGGAAAAAAGGAAAATATACTGCTGAAATTGCTGGATAAAAAAGGCGAGGAAGTATGCACCCTGTTTGCGGCTTCGAGCGACGAAGTGTCGAGCGTGAAAAAATGGATAGCGCACAGCAAGGGTTTTGCCAAAGGCGAAATCCACGTGAACGAGAATGCGGCCAAAGCCCTTGCCGGCGAAAAAGCCGTTAGCTTGTTGCCTGTGGGCGCTGTCAAAATCTCCGGGGAGTTCGAAAAAGACGATATTGTCAGGATTATAGGGCCGAACGGGCATTCGATTGGCATTGGCAAAGTCCAGTACGACAGCCAGAAAGCCCAGGCGGTACTCGGCAAGAAGAACCAGAAGCCGCTGGTGCATTGCGATTACCTGTATTTGGAATAAATATATAGTTCCTCAAAGGGTAGCATACCGCTTTAAACGGCAATGCCGTGTCGTTGTACGGGTAAAAGCATAATCAAGAGCGAAAACAACAGTGCCGGTTCATGCGTTTGCTGTACGAAAAGGAAAGTGAAACGAAGTTGTTTTTCCAGGGTTAAAAGAGGCAATCCAGGGCAAACACGCTGAAAACCAAGGAACGCAATTAATCAAAGAAAAAATGTCAACTATACAAACCGATTGGAAGAATTTGACCCAGGCCGCATCACGTGCATTGAACCTGGTAAGCGAGGATAAAATAAACAGCGTTTTGTTGAGGCTGGCCGACGAAACGGTTGCTCAGTGCGATGCGATTTTAGTGGAAAATGCCAAGGACCTGGAGGCGATGGACAAGTCGAACCCTATGTACGACAGGCTGTTGCTTAGCAAGGAACGCATGGAAGGAATTGCATCTGACATCCGGAATGTAGCTTCGCTGCCATCGCCATTGGGAAGGAAACTGATGGAAACGGAACGTCCCAACGGGATGAAAATCAGTAAGGTCACTGTTCCGTTCGGAGTGGTGGGCATTATTTACGAAGCCCGTCCGAATGTAAGTTTCGATGTGTTTTCGCTTTGCCTGAAATCGGGTAATGCCTGTGTGCTGAAAGGTGGCACCGATGCTTATAATTCGAACCTGGCCATTGTGAAACTGATCCAGTCGGTCCTGGAAAAATCGGGGTTGGATAAAAATATTGTCGCTTTGCTGCCGGCCGGTCGCGAGGCTGCTTCAGACCTGATGAATGCCGTCGGCTATGTGGATGTGATTATTCCGCGTGGAGGAAAAGGGCTGATAGAGTATGTGCGTGATAACTCGCGCATTCCGGTGATTGAAACCGGGGCAGGGATTTGCCATGCGTATTTTGACGAATCGGGCGATTTGGGAAAAGGCAAGGAAATTATATTCAATGCCAAAACCCGCCGTGTAAGTGTTTGCAACGCTCTTGATTGCTTGGTGGTAAACGAAAAACGGCTGAAGGATTTGCCTGAACTTTGTGAAAAACTGGCAACCAAAAACGTGGTTGTATTAGCCGATGTGAAGTCCTACACGTTTTTAAAGGGGAAGTATCCCGAAGCGCTGCTTAAGAAAGCCGGTGACGATTCGTATGGAACGGAATTCCTCGACTATAAAATGGCTATAAAAACGGTTGCCACCCCGCAGGCGGCCGTTGAACATATATCCAAATTCAGTTCCAAGCACAGCGAATGCATTATCAGTGAAGATGAAGGGACTATCGCCTATTTCGAGAAAGCCGTTGATGCGGCATGTGTTTACACCAATGTTTCCACGGCTTTTACCGATGGCGCGCAGTTTGGATTGGGCGCCGAAATTGGTATCAGCACCCAAAAACTGCACGCCCGCGGCCCCATGGCGCTCGAAGAATTATGTTCGTATAAATGGATTGTGAAGGGGAACGGGCAAGTGAGGAATTAAGCCCCTGTGGGTGGTTCACTTAATTTCAATTTTCTTTACACAATTTGTTGTACATGTAAAAATAAATGTTTTTCTTTGTAATCTAAAGAGGAAATAGGTATTTTCCAACTGGTTATTCCCGCGACTCCTTTTTCAGGATAAGTTTTTGTTTAACCTCGTTTGTCTGTACTATTTTTGAAAACACAAATATTTATTTTTAATTTTATGAACATTTACGTAGGTAACTTAAGTTACAAAGTTAGAGAAAACGACCTTCAAGGAGTTCTTGAGGAGTATGGCCAGGTACAATCCTGCAAAATTATCAAAGACCGTGAAACCGGTAAGTCAAAAGGTTTTGGGTTCGTAGAAATGCCCGACGATGCCGCTGCCACCAAAGTAATTGAAGAATTAAACGGGGCTGAGTTCGATGGGCGTTCAATGGTTGTGAAAGAAGCACGTCCAAAAAATTAAGAAATTTGATTTTATGAAGAGAAGAAACTTCTGTTGCCGCCAAGGCGACAGGAGTTTTTTTGTAGAAAAGAACGGGTAAACGGGCAGGCAAGAGATGGTTGGGGGTACAAACCGGCAACAGTTGTTTGAATGGATTGGAACCATGCTTTCCTAAAACCGGATAAACACGTATTTTTGCAAATCCAATTTTTAAACACACAGTTTCAATGATAAAATTCAAAGGCACATTGGCCGATAGTAGCCTTGCATCGCGCTTATTCCTTTTGGTAGGAACATCCTTGTTCCTGGCATTTTTTGTGGTGATGCTTTGGATGGCGGTTTCACCTGGAAGTACAACGGACATTCAATCAATGCGATGGCTGCAACTGCTGGAAACTACCGCCACCTTTATTTTGCCGCCATTTCTGTTGGCTTACTTCTGGGAGAGTAAACCTTTCGCTTTTTTGCGGCTTGATAAAAAATCAAGCAAAGGCGTATACGCGGGCATTATTTTGTTGATGCTGGCACTTATTCCTTTCATCAACTTGCTGGGTGAGCTGAACCAGCAGGTGGTGCTGCCTTCTTCACTCTCTGGGCTTGAACAGGTATTTAAAAACATGGAAGATCAGGCTGCCAAACTAACCGAACAATTGTTGAACGTCCATCATTTCAGCGGCTTGGTGTTCAATTTGATAGTTATCTCCCTTGTGCCTGGTTTTGGCGAGGAACTGTTTTTCAGGGGAACTTTCCAGGGAATTTTGCGGAAACGGATTGGAAACACGACGGCTATCTGGATTACGGCCTTTGTTTTCAGTGCGATACATTTTCAGTTCTATGGTTTTATACCCCGCATGTTGATAGGGGCATTTTTCGGATACCTGTTGGTATGGAGCGGGAACTTGTGGCTGCCTGTTCTGGCACACATTGTGAACAATGGAGTGGCCGTCGTGTTTTATTACCTGAAATACAACGGGGTAAAAACCTTCGATATAGACACTATCGGCACAGGCAATACCTTTTGGCTGGGAATATTGAGTGGTGTTGTTGGTGTTGCCGTAATTCTTTTTATCAGGGAAAAGCTGTCAGGACAAAGTGTTGTCGAAAAAAGCAGTTGATTGTCAGGGTCTTCGTTTGCTTACAACCAGCAAAGCTTCTTCGCGCAGGTCGGTGGGAAGATTAATCCGGCGCAATTGCAAGCTGCATAGCCAGCCGGCTACATCGCTTTCCTTTAAAGTGCTGAAAATTTCGAACAATTGTTCTTTTTGCCGCGTACTAAACTTATCGGCAGGGATGCCGGCCAATTCATCCAATTCCTCATCGTCGTAATACAGCACTTTGTTTTCGGCAGACAAAAGGGAATTGCGGTCACAAACTTCGTGTGCACCGCAACATTCTTGGTTTGGATTTGGAGTGGTTCTTATTTCGGTTTCTTCAACCGCTTTCCTCCTGTTCAGGTAAGTTGCAACCATTAGGATTAAACCCACCGAAATTAGTAAAATCAATAAGGCAGCCATGGGATTATTCTTTGAATTAAATTCTTAATACAACGTAATTTTAGCCCTAAAGTTAGGTGTTAATGCCCAAAATTGAGTATTTTTGTGAGTTAAAATACAATAGAACTCACTTTTTAAAGTTTATTTTTTCGGGAACTTGGCAGGCTTTCTTTTTTTTATGTGGAAACCTTGAAAACTGCCAGGAGGATAGAAAATCGAATAAAAATGCAACCTTAACCGGCATGCTTATACAACCGACATTTACATTGGGAAAATATATTGCACATACAATCTTGGTCTTTTTGCTGATAGCAGGTGTTTGTGGCTGTTCTGTGACTAAAAACACCTGGATTACAAGGTCTTACCAGGATATTAACACGCGCTTTAATGTGTATTTCAATGGCACGACCAGCTACAACGAGGGGCTGGAGAATATTGGAAGAGCCAATAAGGAGGATTACTCGGTCATTATCCCCATGTATCCTATCAGCCGGCATGCCAACGCGGCTTCGGCAACTTCGAACATGGATCGAACCATTGAAAAATGCCGGAAAGCCATCAAGCTTCATTCGATAAAAGTTAAGCCGCAGAAGAACCTGAAAAAAGCAAACCGGCCGGAGTATAAATTGTTTTATAGTCAGGAAGAATTCAACCCGGCGTTGAAAAAAGCCTGGCTGCTGCTCGGCCAGGCCGAATTCCACAAGGGGGATTTCCTCGGTTCGGTGGGGACATTCACGTATGTCGGGCGGCATTATTCTACCGATAAGGACATGGTGGCAAAATGCCAGCTCTGGATTGCAAGGGCCTATGGCGAAATGGGCTGGATTTATGAGGCGGAACAGGTGTTGTCGAAAGTAGAGCAGGACAATATCAGGCATGATGGTATTGGCTTGTTTGCATCGGTAAATGCCGATTTGTTGCTCAAGAAAAAACAATACAAGGAGGCTGTCCCTTTCCTCGAACTTGCCCTGGCAAAGGAACGCGACAAGGCCATGCGACAGCGTTTCTACTTTTTACTTGCCCAACTGTACCAGAAAACCAATGAGAAAAAGGCGGCATTCGATGCTTATTCGAAAGTTATCAGGATGAATCCGCCTTACGAAATGGATTTTTATGCCCGGATTAACAGAGTCCAACTCGAAACCGGGAATGTGTCCAAGGTAAGGAAAGAGTTGGACGGCCTGCTGAAAAACAAAAACAACAAGGATTATCTCGACCAGATTTATTACGCCTTGGGCAATACTTACCTGAATGTGGCGGATACAGCGAAAGCCATTGCAAATTACAGGCTTGCCGTGGAAAAAAGTACCCGCAACGGTAACGACAAGGCTCAAACACTTGTCACATTGGGCGATATATACTACCTGAAGCGTAACTATGTGCAGGCACAACCCTGCTACGACGAAGCGGCAAAAATAATCCCGAATGAGAAGGAAGACTACGGGCGCGTTTCGCGGCGAGCCGATGTGTTGGGTGAGCTGGTGGCCCAATACGAGATAGTGACTTTACAGGACAGCCTGCAACGGCTTGCTGCCTTGCCTGCCGACAAGCGGCTCGAAGCAGTGAACAAGGTGATTGAGAAAATGGTAGCCGATGAAAAAGCTGCTGCTGATAAAGCCCGGGAGGAATCGCAAACCCGAGGTCAGAACCCGGAAGGCGACCTTGCAAACTTGTCGCCCATAGGGATGAACACACGCGGGGGAGTCGGCGAATGGTATTTTTATAATCCCGAACTGATTCGGAATGGACAATCCGAATTCCTGAAAAAATGGGGGCGAAGGAAACTTGAAGACAACTGGAGGCGAACCAACAAAGCTACCTCGCTGTTTGCGGATGAAACTGTGACGCCCGAAATCCAAGGCGACACGACCCAGGCCGGGCCTCAAAAGGAGGCGGAACTTGCCGATAATAAAAATCCCGAGTTTTACCTCCGGCAAATCCCGCTTACCCCGTCTCAAATCAATAAATCGAACGCCGATATGGCAACGGCCATGTTTTCCATGGGATTGATTTATAAGGACAAGGTGGAAGATATCCCTATGGCCATGAACACTTTCCAGGAATTTGTCCGCCGGTTTGCCAGCAACGAACGCGTTCCGGATGCCTATTTCCAGATGTATGTCATGCAAACTCAGTTGGGGAACACTACCGAAGCAAACCTGTACCGCTCGAAGCTAATTTCGGATTTCCCGGATTCGAAATACAAGAAAATGCTGGCCGACCCCGATTACAAGGCGCGCCTTGAACGCATGTACCACGAGCAGGATTCGATATACAGCCAAGCCTACAAGGCTTACAATGGAAACGATTTCTCGACAGTATTCAAACTGGCGGATTATTTCCAGCAAAATTATCCATCATCGCCATTGATGCCCAAGCTCTTGTTCCTGAATGCCTTGAGTGTGGGGAAAAAAGAGTCGCCCGAAAAGTTCAGGGCAGCACTTAGCCAGCTGGTGGCCGATTATCCAACCAGCGATGTGAGTGCCATGGCCAAGGATATCCTGGCATTGATAAAGCAAGGGCAGGAAGCCAAGACTGGGACCTCAAGCGGTTCGTTGCTGGCCCGGCGCGAAAGTATTGATAACAATGTGAATGGTGAGAATGCTCTGAATGCCGAAATGGCGGGCAAACAATTCTCAACCGACCGGCAGGGTAAGCACCGGGTCATGTTGATCAGTTCGGATTCGCTGCCACAAATCAACCGCTTGCTTTACCAGGTGGCCTCCTTCAACTTTTCCCGTTTTCTGATCAAGGATTTCGATTTGGTTGTGAACAAGCTGGATGCGGAAAGCAACGTATTGTCGGTTACCAACCTTGAATCGTACGAGGAAGCGCAATGGTACCTGAACTCGGTTGGGGCGGATGCCACCTTGTCGAAACTGCTGGCCGAGTTGCATGCCAAACGGGTAATTGTTTCCGAAGAGAACTATGCCTTGCTTCGCAACGGGTTTTCGTTGAACGATTACCTGGCATTCCTGGACAAGCCGGCTGCCCCAAAAACTGTAGCGCAGGTTGCGGGCAACAAGCAGGCGAAAAAGACGGAGCCGGCAAGTCCGGTTAAAGAGGAAATGCAGAAACCTACGGATAAGAATGCGTCTAAGGCCACCGATGTGCTCCCGGCTAAACCCGTGGAAAAAATACCGGAAAAACCTGTAGGAAAGACAGTTGCTGCAAAAACCGAACCTGCGCCAACCGAAAAACCTGCTGAAAAACAGCCAGCTACAGCAACAAAGCAGGCCGATGCAAAACAACCCGCAACAACTGCAAAAGCCGGGACTAATCCTCCCGCTAACGTAAGTGCGCCAGTTGTCAAGCCTAAAGAGGAAGAAGTTCCTTTGTTTAAGAACCTCTTTGCCTACAAGCCTAACGACCCGCATTTCGTAGCTATATATGTGTTGTCGGGGACTGTGGATTTCAATAAGGTGAAACCTTTGTTCGATGCGTACAATGCACAGAATTACGGTGTGCTAAACCTGAAGGTGAGCATGGAAAATGTGGATAAACAACAGGTTATCATTATTGGCAGCCTGACCGATGCCCAGGTAGCCAAATCGTATTTGCTCCGGATCGTGAAAGAAAAAGGCTTGTACGATGGGCTGAAAGGAACAACCTACCGGAATTTGATTGGTACCCAGAAAAACCTGAATGTGCTGATGCAGCAAAATGCCCTGAATACATATTTCGAGTTTATGCAGGAGTATTACCTGAAATAGCGGCATTTGTGTGGAGGTTATGGATGTGGGCTTTTGAAGTGTTTATTTTAATACAAAATTAATATCCCCGATGGGATGTAAGGAGCTGCCAATTATGAAAAAAGACCGTATTCTTTGGGCTGATGATGAAATTGATTTATTGCGCCCTTATATATTGTTTCTCGAAGAAAAAGGATATGAAGTTGTAACGGCAACCAACGGGAAGGATGCGGTTGAACTTTGCCAGAAAGAATCGTACGACATCATTTTCCTCGACGAGAATATGCCCGGGCTGAGCGGGCTCGAAACGCTTTCGCTGATAAAGGACATTGACCCGAATGTGCCATTGGTTATGATTACCAAAAGCGAGGAAGAAAACATCATGAACATGGCCATTGGCAACAAGATTGCCGATTACCTGACCAAGCCGGTGAATCCCAGTCAGATACTCCTGACCCTTAAGAAGAATATCCATCAAAAGAAGATTGTTTCCGAGCATGCCACCAGTGTTTACCAATCGCAGTTTGGACGGATTGGGATGCAGATTAACGATACATTGACCTATGAAGACTGGGTTGAGGTATACAAAAAGCTGGTTTACTGGGAACTGGAACTGGCCGAAACCGACACGGGTATCGACGAAATGCTCCGGATGCAAAAGCTGGACGCAAACAACACATTCTCGAAATTTATACGGAAAAATTATACCGGGTGGTTCGAAAACCCGGAGACCCGCCCGTTGATGAGTCCCGACCTTTTCAAAACGAAGGTTTTCCCATTGCTGGATAAAGGCGAAAAAGTGTTTTTTATCCTGGTCGACAACTTCAGGTACGACCAGTGGAAAATCATACGCGAGTTGCTCAATGAATTTTACCAGTTCAACGAGGAGGAACTGTATTGCGGTATTTTACCCACCGCCACCCAATATGCCCGGAATGCGATTTTTTCGGGATTAATGCCTTTGCAGATTCAGCAAATGTTCCCCGACCTTTGGGTGGAAGAAGAGGATGAGGAAGGCAAGAACCTGAACGAAAAGGATTTGCTCCAGACCATGTTCAACCGTTACCGGAAAAATTACTCGTTCTCGTATCATAAGATAAACGATTCCAATTCGTGCGAACGGCTGATTGAGCAGTTGCCGAGGATTGATGGCAACCAACTGAATGTTTGTGTGTTGAATTTTATCGACATGCTGTCGCATGCGCGCACCGAATCGAAAATGATGCGTGAGTTGGCCAACGATGCCGAAGCTTACCGCTCGCTGACACTTTCATGGTTCAGGCATTCGGCAACCTACGATTTGTTGAGGGAAATTGCACAGCGTGGCTATAAGGTTGTCTTTACCACCGACCATGGAACCATTCAGGTTAATAATGCCATTAAGGTAATTGGTGACCGGAATACCAATGTGAACTTGCGCTATAAGGTTGGCAAGACTTTGAGCTACAACAAAAAGGAAGTGTTTGAAATTACACAGCCTGCTAAGGTCGGGTTGCCAAGCCCCAATGTAAGTTCCGCCTATATTTTCGCGTACAACGAAAACTTCTTTGCCTATCCGAATAATTACAACCACTACGTGAGTTATTATAAGAATACGTTCCAGCATGGAGGTATTTCGTTGGAGGAAATGCTGATACCGATTGTGCAAATGCAACCCAAATAAGACAATTGAATACTTTAATTTTATAAACAATCATTTACCATTCACCATTTTGATAGTATGAAAACCTATACGAATGTAAAAGACCTTGGAAATTTGCAGGAAGCTGTAAAGGAGGCATTGGAAATCAAGAAAAACCGTTACGCCTACAAGCATATTGGTGAGAATAAAACCTTGCTCATGGTGTTTTTCAATTCGAGCCTTCGTACCAGGTTGAGTACGCAGAAAGCAGGGATGAACCTGGGGATGAACACCATGGTGCTCGATGTGAACGCGGGTGCCTGGAAACTCGAAACCGAACGCGGTGTGGTCATGGATGGCGACAAGCCCGAACACATCCTCGAGGCGATTCCCGTGATGGCTTCCTATTGCGATGTGATTGGGGTACGTGCTTTTGCCCAGTTCGAAAACAAGGAATTCGATTACCAGGAAACGATTATCAACCAGTTTATTCAATATTCCGGAAAACCCGTGTTCAGCATGGAAGGCGCCACATCGCATCCCTTGCAGGCTTTTGCCGACCTGATCACGATTGAAGAATACAAGAAAACTGCCCGGCCAAAGGTGGTTTTGACCTGGGCGCCGCACCCCAAGGCATTGCCACAGGCGGTTCCAAACTCTTTTGCCGATTTTATGAACGAAGCGGATGTTGACTTTGTTATTACTCACCCCGAAGGTTATGAGTTGGCTCCGCAATTTGTACGTGGCGCCCGCGTGGAATACGACCAAATGAAGGCTTTCGAAGGGGCCGATTTTATTTATGCCAAAAACTGGGCGGCTTACCAGGATCCGAACTACGGTAAAATCCTCAGCAAAGACATGAAATGGACAGTCAGCAGCCGGCAAATGGCTGTTACAAACAATGCCCGTTTCATGCATTGCCTACCTGTTCGACGCAATATGATTGTGACCGACGAGGTGATTGAAAGCCCGCAGTCCATTGTGATTCCCGAAGCTGCAAACCGCGAAATTTCAGCCCAAGTTGTACTGAAAAGGCTGTTGACCAACTCATGACGGGTTTTGAAGGCCTGGCTTGGTCGAACCTCCAACGAACCGGGAAATATTGCCATTTTAAATTTTACCATTTTATTTTTCCAACTGCCCCGATATGTTGGGAAATCCTCATCCGGGGGATTTAGGGGCTTTTTATCATGAATATAGAACAAGTTGTAGCATCCATACGCGACGTTCCCGATTTCCCGAAACCGGGGATAATGTTTAAGGATATAACCACAGCTATGAAAGATGCTGAGGTGTTGCATTTCATTGTCGATGAATTGTATGGATATTACAAAGACAAAGGTATTACGAAAGTGGTGGGGGTCGAAAGCAGGGGTTTTGTGCTGGGTAGTATCCTGGCATATAAGCTCGGGGCGGGATTTGTGCTGCTACGGAAACCGGGGAAATTACCAGCCGATACATTCCGGGTCGATTACCAGCTGGAATATGGTTTCGATTCGCTCGAAATCCATAAGGATGCGATTGAAGGAAAAGATGTGGTGCTTTTGCACGACGATTTGCTGGCAACCGGTGGAAGTGCCAGTGCGGCATTGAAGCTGATTGGGAATTTCAACCCCGAATCTGTTTATGTGAGTTTCCTGATCGAACTCGAATTCCTGAATGGACGGCTGCGCCTCGAAGGTGCGGAAGATATTCATGCGCTCCTCAAGTTCTGAAAAAGGGAATCGAGCCCCAATACGGTCTCGGTAGTGGATATTTTTATAAAATGATATTTGGATAAGCAAAAGATATGGAAAAACTTACTATAGTTAAAGTAGGAGGAAAGATAGTTGAGGAAACGGAATCGCTGAAACAATTGTTGGCCGATTTCTCCCAAATACCCGGGAATAAAGTGCTGGTACACGGTGGCGGGCGTTCGGCAACCGCCGTTGCAGCCAAACTGGGTATCGAATCGCAAATGGTGAACGGCCGGCGAATAACCGATGCCGAAACCTTGAAGGTTGTCACCATGGTTTATGGTGGGCTGGTCAACAAGCAAATTGTTGCCGGGTTACAGGCTATCGGTGTCAATGCGCTTGGGCTCACTGGAGCCGACCTGGACTATATGCGTTCCGAAAAACGTCCGGTAAAAGAAGTGGACTACGGTTTTGTAGGCGATGTGAAAGGGGTGGATGCCGCCATCCTTGCCGACCTGATTGCCAAAGGGGTTGTGCCTGTTTTGGCGCCGCTCACACACGACGGAAATGGTAATATGTTGAATACCAATGCCGATACAATAGCAGGTGAGGCTGCCAAGGCATTGGCCGGTTATTTCGATGTGACATTGATGTACTGTTTCGAAAAGAAAGGTGTGTTGATGAGTGAAAACGATGATGAAAGCGTGATTGCTGAAATCACACCCGCATTGTTCCAAAAATATGTTGCCGGCGGCATTATCCAAGGGGGGATGATTCCCAAGCTTGAAAATTCATTTGAAGCCATCCGGGCGGGTGTAGGCCGCGTGGTGATAACCCGTGCCGACTTAATCCATACCGTTGGGGGAACCCAGATTATTGCCGGGTAATTCCCGTTGACACTTCTCGGGTGACAAAACAAAAAGAGCTTCAGGATTGCCTGAAGCTCTTTTTGTTGATATCGTTATGGTTTTCAACAATTACTTTTTGCCTTCCATGCGTTTTGCATAGCGGTTCATGAATTTATCAACACGTCCAGCTGTATCCACCAGTTTCGATTTGCCGGTGTAGAATGGATGTGATGAACTTGAAATTTCCATTTTAACTACGGGGTAAGTTACACCATCAATGTCGATAGTTTCTTTTGTGTTAACTGTTGAGCGAGAAATAAATGTATCGCCGTTCGACATGTCTTTAAATACTACCGGACGATAAGATTCCGGGTGAATTCCGCTTTTCATATTTATATGTTTTTGTTTATTTTTCGTGCTTGTTCATTGGGCTTGCAAAAGTACTAATTTCCATTTAATTATCAAACATTTTCCAGCGATTTTATTTTTATATCTCGCTTTTGGCTTGTAAATCTGGTTTTTTGCATGGGTTGACAGGCGTTTTTTGTTTGCCTGAAACCAGCAGTGCCGGTTATTTCGAGCCTAAGTACAACAGGTACATGCCTATCAGGACTCCTATGAGGTCTATCATTTTAAGCTTGATGTTCTTGTCGTGCAACACCATGGCGCCGTACAGGAACGGTACGATTACCCCCGAACGGCGAATGGTGGAAACAATCGAAATCATGGAGCCAGGTAATGTGAGCGCATAGAAATAAACAAAGTCGGCCGTAACCAGGAAAGTGGAAATCCAGAAAATAGCCCATTTGAAACGGAATGGCGTGGTCGCTTTGCGGGTTGGGTACCATAGAAACACGGTGATTAGCCCCATGATAATGGCCTGGTAAAAAGTGTAATAAACCTGTACGGACATTACGTCGTACTTGTTCATCAGGTATTTGTCGTACAAGCCGCTGAGCGCGCCGGTGAGCGTGGCCATTACGATGAACCAAAACCATTTGTTGGTGCGCATGGAAATGCCCTCCCTTTTGCCTATGACCGAAAAAAGGAAGAACGAAACGAGTGTGACGCCGATACCGGCAGCCTGGTAGCCGTTCAGTTTTTCGCCGAAAATAAGCAGGGCGCCCAGGACTGTCCACATGGGTTGTGTGGCTTTGATTGGCGATGCCAATGAAATTGGCAGGTGTTTCAGCGCGAAATAGGCAAACAGCCACGAAGTGAGTACGATGGTTGCTTTCAGTACGAAAAGCATATGGGCATGGAAATCGACGCGTGGCACGAAGAAAATTGTTCCACGCAAGGTGCCGGGCAAGAATTCGGACAAGATGAGGAACGGTGTGAGCGTGAGGCACGAAAATAGGATAGATACGAATATTACCGGGATAACGGCATTTTTTTCAAGGGAAACTTTCTTGAAAACTTCGTAAGAACCTAATAAAATTGCGGAAATAAAAGCAAGGATCAACCACATAGGCAATTCATAATTTAATAATTCATAATGCATGGTTTTCCCGAAGGTTATCGGGATTGCAATTTTTAGTTCATGGTGTTCTCGGGATAAGGTTGTTTTGGTGCGGGAGTTTTTATGTCAGGCGAAAATGTCGTTTGGGTATTGTATGTCGACCAGATAGAGCCCTGCCGCAGGAACTGACACGCCAGCTCGGCACCTGTCTTTTGCCTCGATAACCGCTTTAAATTCGTCCACGGACATTCGGTGGCGCCCCACTTCGAATAATGTCCCGACTATGGCGCGCACCATGTTCCGTAAAAAACGGTCGGCCTGGATGCTGAAAACCCATTCATCGTTCTGTTGTGTCCATGCGGCATGGGTGATTGAGCAATTGTTTGTCTTGACATCGGTGTGAAGCTTGCTGAAACTGCTAAAATCCCTGGAGTCTTTTAAAATGTTTGCTGCTTCATTCATCAGTTCGAAATCCAGTTTCCCGTTTACCCGCGCCGCCAAATCCTTTTTGAAGGCGTCTTTCCGGGTGATTACGTGGTATTCGTAGCGGCGCGAGGTGGCATCGAAGCGTGCATGTGCATTGGGCTGGACTTCAATGATTTTATCGATGGCAATGTCGGGGGGGAGGAGGCTGTTGAGCCGCGCCGAAACGTTTGCTAAGTCGTTCAGGTCTTTCCCGGCATCGAAATGTGCCACCATCATCCTGGCATGTACTCCCGTGTCGGTTCGCCCGGCCCCCACTATTTCGGTCTCCGATTGCAGGATAGTCGACAGAGCTTTTGCCAGGACTTCCTGCACCGAAATTCCATTGGGCTGGATTTGCCAGCCGTGGTAGGCCGTTCCCTTGTACGAAAGGTAAATGAAGTATCTTTTTTTCACGCTGCAAAGATACGGAATTATTGAGGAAGTTTTCCTTAATAATGTGGTGGTTGGTTTTTTAAAATGTTTTGTGCTCCAATCGAAGGGAAAACCGGGAAGGTGTTATTGGAACACGATAGTCCGGTTTTTATACGCCAGTATTTTCCGTTCGATATGTTTTTCCACGGCATGTGAAAGTACGATTTTTTCCAGGTCGCGGCCTTTTTTTATCAGCTCTTCCACTGTGTCTTTGTGCGAAATGTGTGTTACGCCCTGGTCGATAATGGGGCCGGCATCCAGGTCGGAAGTGACATAATGGCTGGTGGCCCCAATAATTTTCACGCCCCGCTCGTGGGCCGCATGGTACGGTTTTGCCCCGGCAAAGGCAGGCAGGAACGAGTGGTGGATATTGATAATCCGGTCGGGGTAATGGGCTATGAATTCCGGCGAAAGTACCTGCATGTAGCGCGCCAGCACGCAAAAGGCGATTTTGTGTTTCTTCAGCAGTTCCAGTTGCAGGGCTTCCTGCGAGGCTTTGTTGTCCTTGTTGATGGGAAAGACGTGGTATTCGATGCCGAACCGCTTGGCCACGCTTTCCATGTCGGGGTGGTTGCTGATAATCAAGGGGATTTCCACGTGCCATTCGCCGGCCGCATACCGAGCAAGCAGGTCGTAAAGGCAGTGCGACATTTTCGATACAAAAATGGCCATCCGTGGTTTGGTGTCGGAGAAATACAACCTGAACGTCATGTCGAACCTGGCAGCTATCAATGTCCTGAAATATTCTTCGATTTTCTCCTTGGGGATCTGGAAGCTTTCGAGTTCCCATTTAATCCGCATGAAAAACATTTTTTCTTCGCGGTTGACGTATTGGTCGAGATATAGGATGTTTCCCTTGTGCTGGTTTATAAATTCGGTAACTACCGCCAGGATGCCCGGGCGGTCGGGACAGTGTATCAGCAGTACTGCCGTGTTATCATTTCCTTTCATTCAGATGTCGATATTTAAATAAAGCGATTACAAAGATAGTGTTTTTAGTCGGAGGGCGTTATTTATCCAGGGAATTTTTATATGTTAAATTTTGATTGATTGGCATGTCATAACACCCTGAAACATCGAACTGAAAGGTTTTTTGTGAAATAATTTTTCGCTTTTTTGAATAAAAAATTCGTGCCTGCTATTGTGGAAACGAAAATTTGCCGTATCTTTGCACCGCATTTGAGAGATAATGCAACACAAAATTGGTTCGGTAGTTCAGTTGGTTAGAATGCCGCCCTGTCACGGCGGAGGTCGCGGGTTCGAGTCCCGTCCGTACCGCAAGGAAGCAGTCCAGGAATGGGCTGCTTTTTTTGTATGCGGCCATTCGTGGTTTTGCTTACCCGCCTGCTTTTGCCTGGTACTCCCGCCCTTACTCCAGTCGCTTGTTCGTCAGCGCTAATTCGAAAGCCTTATGTATTATGTTTATATCCTCCAGTCCCTCCGCGATGGCACTTTATTGTTCCGTTGTTGAAAATCTATTTTGAACCTCCCTTTTTCAGGTACAAAGAACGGTAGGTTGGAAGCCGCTAAGAAAAAAATAGTCAAGTTTTTCTTAGCGGTTTTTTTCTTGTTGGGCGAAACTTAGCCGATTTAGCTTTGTTGTTCCATTTATCTAAAAGCCATCTGCTTGTTTTCAAGCGAGTTGGAAGGATGGGCTGTCGTCCCGAACAAAAAACTGTGAAGAAATGGATATTTTTAGTATTTCCCATTAAACAATGATTTTTTAATTATGTTACTTGTTTGTATGCAGGAATTTATATCTTTGCGATAGAATGTTGCTGTTGATGAAGTTTTTTATTTGTCCCCTCGGAACCATGTTCGTCTGCTGAATTATTTGGTGTCATGGCGGCTTTATGCCTGTTGTAGATGGTTTTTGGGGTTAACTTCCTGTATATTAGTGGTATGATTTCTGGTTCTATATAAAATCTAATATATTCTAATTCCCGAATCGAGCCATTCATCGATACCGTTGGGTCGATTTTTTTAAGCATTGGATTATGAAAAATGAAACCGACTCTTTTGCGGCCCGATTGCATTGCAAGACCGAACAAATACTCTTAGCTAAGGAAAGAGGTGCAATGTCTCAATTTACCGAAGCCGATTTAATCCAGTTGTTGCACGAATTCGATGCATGTGTATCGGAACTTGAAGCCCGGAACGAAAAGTTAAGCCGGGTATGCAGCCAATCGGCCGAATTGCTCGGCCTGCAAAAGTTGCCCTATCCCGAGCTAGGGGAAATAATCAGGGAGCTAAGGGAAATCGAGGCTGAAGCTGGAATCCCGGATATTTCCGACAACCAACAATGTGTTGTTTCAACATCCGATATGGATGAGTGGAAGGAAATCGGGAAATTCAAGGAGGCGAAGCATGAAATCTTGCAAGTCCTGAACGAACATGCTGAAATAAAATGGATTGCGTGGCAGGTGGTGGAAACGTTGAAGGGGATGGTTGGTTTCGATGCGGTCGGAATCCGGCTGGGGGAAGATGATGGAAGCCCGTATTTAGCACAGGATGGTTTTCCCGGCGAACCTATGCCGGATGACATTGATATGCTTTATGGATTGGTGTTGGGCGGGCAAAAAAAGCCAGGCCGGCAATTGTCGGATGGAGGAAGCTGGTGGACGAATGATTTCGGATACATGGTTGAGAAAACTCCGGATGGCGATTTCCCCTGCAGTCTCCAGAGCCTGTGCATCGAACGCGGATATTCATCCTTGGCTATTATCCCGCTGAGGAACAACGAAAAGGTTTTTGGGATGATTCAGCTGGCCCACAGGCGTAAACACGGTTTCGGTATACGTGCTGTTGAGCTTCTTGAGGATATTGCGTCATACATAAGCATGGCCATGATGCGTGTGGAGGCCGAGGATAGGTTGCGTAAAAATGAATATCTGCTCCGCTCGATTACCGAAAATGCCCCTGACATTATCATGCAGCTTGATCGTGACGGCATTGTCCTGTATGCAAACCGGGGTGTTGATGGCGCGGATGGGCGTATTGTCGGGGAGCATTTCAATCTAGTGATAAGCCCGCGCAACCATCAGCTGGTGAATGATGCGTTGCAGCGGGTTTTTGAAGAATCGGTAGTCCGGACTTTCGACACGCAGGAGATGAACCGGAACGGGGAAACTAGATGGTACCGCACCAGCATATCGCCACTGTTTGTCGACAAGAGGGTTGATAAGGCAGTGTTGATTGCACGCGACATAACCGATAGCCTGAACGCCGAGAAAACTATTAAGAAAGACATGAACCGGCACCATTCGATTATCCACACAGCCATGGATGGATTTTGGATGGTTGATATCCATGGGAACTTGATTGAAGTGAACGATTCGTATGCCCGGATGAGCGGATATTCCGTGGATGAGTTGATGGCTATGCGGATTCCCGACCTGGATAACGAATTTTCGGAAAATGAACTCTTGAACCGCCTCCAGGGAATAAAGAATGAAGAACAGGAGTTCCGGTTCGAATCCCAGCATAGGAAGAAAAACGGAGAATTATGGCCGGTTGAAATCAGCGTGCAGTATCAACCCGATTATGACCAGTTTGTGGTTTTCTTGCGTGATATTACCGAACGCAAACATGACGAGGGAATGTTGAATTACCAGGCCGGGCTGATCGAGAATGTTTCGGATGCAATAATTTCAACGGACAAGGATTTCAATATTGTAAGCTGGAATAAATCGGCCGAGGCAATTTATGGTTGGAAACAAGAAGACGTGATAGGCCGGCAGACTATTGATGTCCTATTTACCGAATATGTGGGCAATTTGTCCCGCGAGGAAGTCTTGTCACAATTGGAAGAGTCCGGCTTGTGGAAAGGAGAAGTTATCCAGCGGAGGAAAGATAATTCGCCGGTCGATATATTGAGTTCAGCCAAATTGTTGAGGGATGAGGCGGGCGAAGTTATCGGTTCTGTAGCAGTAAACCACGATATTACCGAGATGAAAAAATCGGAAACTGTGCTGCGCCAGACAGAAGAAAGGTACAAAACCGTTTTCCGGGATAATATATCGGTTGTTTTGCTTGTCGACCCCGATTCGGGGCTGATGGTGGATGTGAACCAAGCTGCAAGCGATTATTATGGTTGGCGGCATGAGGAGTTATGTGCAAAAAACATAAACCAGATAATGGCACAACCTCCAACCGAAGTCAGCGCCGTATTGGCCGGTTTGAAGGAAAAGCAAAGCCATGGGCTTTACCGCCACAAGCTGGCAACCGGCGAAGTACGGGATGTTGAAATGTTTTCCGGGCCGGTAAGGTTTGGCAATTCGACCTACGTTTACCTGCAAGTGCAGGATGTGACCGAGCGCCTCCGGGCCGATGAAGCCCTCAAGGAGAAGGATATGCTTCTAAGCAACGCGCAGGCAATTGCCCACCTCGGCTCCTGGTCGCTCGACCTCCGGATTGACAAATTGACCTGGAGCGATGAAATGTACCGCATTTTCGGGCAGATACCTGGGGAATTCAAGGGTACATACGGGGCCTTCTTGGAAACCATCCACCCCGACGACCACGAAAAAGTAAATACAGCCTATACATCCTCGATTGAAGAAAGCCGTGATGAATACGAAGTGGAACACCGGGTTGTACGCAAAACCACCGGGGAAATAAGGCATGTGGTGGAAAAATGCCAGCACGTGCGGGATGAGGCAGGTCGGATTGTCATGTCGATTGGTATGACGCATGACATTACAGAACGCAAGCAGGCCGAGGAACAATTGAGGAAAAGCGAGGAGCGTTACAAGTCGATGTTCGAACTGAACAAGTCGGTCATGATGATAATCGACCCCGATACCGGCAGGATTGTAGATGTGAACCCTTCGGCTTGCCAGTATTACGGTTGGAGCCATGATGAGATATGCCGGAAACACATCTGGGACATCAACCTGCTCTCGAAGGAGGAAGTGCTGGACGAAATGCGGAAAGCCCAGGAAGAAAAACGCTACCATTTTATTTGCCGGCACTGGCTCGCCAACAACGAAATCAGGGATGTGGAAGTTTATTCAGGGCTTATAGAATTCGACGAAAAGGAATACCTGTATTCCATTGTCCACGATATTAGCGAGCGGTGTCAAATCGAGGAAGACCTGAAGCAGAGCGAAGAGCGTTATAAGTCGCTGTTTGAAAACAGCATGACAATGATGATGCTCATTAACCCCGATACCGCCGACATAACCGCTGCAAACCCCGCTGCATGCCGGTTTTACGGGTGGAGCCACGAAGAGTTGTGCCGCAAGAGCCTGACTGAGATTAGCCCGATACCCAAGGTGGAAATCATCCTCCATTTACAGAAAACGAAACAAAAAAAGCAAAACCATTTGTTCCTCAAGCACCAGCTGGCTAACGGGGAGCTGCGCGATGTGGAAGTGTTCTCAAGCCCTGTTTATTTTGGCGAATCCGTGTTGATCCATGCTATAATAAACGATGTCACGGAGAGGACCCGCATTTCAAAGGAATTGCAAGAAAACAAGGACAACCTGCGTGCGATACTCGATGCCACGCAGGAGTCCATTATGTTGTATGATTGCAATGGCATGATACTGGAAGCCAACCAGACAGCAACCAAACGTTTTGGCCGGAAGGGGAGCGACATGGTAGGGCATTACCTAAAGGAATTTCTCAGCGCAAGCTTGTATGAATCGCGGTTCAGCCACATGGAGAAAGTTGTTAAGACAGGGAAGCCCGTGCAGTTTATAGATGAACGGGACCGTTTCATACTCGAAAACACCTTTTTCCCGGTTTTCAGCAACGGCAAGGTAGTGGCGGTAGCCAATTTCTCACGCGATATTACCAAATTGAAGCGGGCGGAAAAAGCTATTGTCGACAGCGAAAAGAAACTCCGGAACCTGGTGAACGACATGCAGGTGGGCGTGATACTCTATGAACACAAAACCGGCAAGCTGCTTAGCAACCCCAGGGTGCTTGAGTTGCTGGGTATTACCGAGAAGCAGTTGCAAGGCCATAGCGCTTTTAGCCCGGGTTGGTATGCTATTTACGAAGATGGGAGCATGTTTCCAGGCAATGGCTTCGACCTCGCGAAAATGGGGACTGGAAACATGCCGGAAGAATTTGTTATCGGCGTTTTCAAGCCCCAGGCAAACGATTGGGCTTGGTTGATGGTGAATGTGATTTCCCGTTTCACGGAAGGTGGCGATGTGGCCCAGGTGTTTTATTCGTTTATGGATATCACCATGCTGAAAAAGGCCCAGACTCAGCTGAAGGAGAGTGAGTTCCGTTTCCGCAAACTCATTTATAATGTGGAAGTGGGGATTACGTTGGTCAACTCGGGAGGGGAAGTTGTACTCACCAACCCGAAGGGTCTTGAACTCCTCGGCCTGAAGGAAGATGAAATTGTGGGCAGGTATACGGTAAACATCCCGGTGAATCAAATACACGAGGATGGAAGATTCTATGAATATGGAGAACGCCCAGCCCAAAAGGCGCTTGAAACTGGGAAACCGGTGCGGGATGTGGTCATGGGGATCTGCCACCCCGGGAAAAAAGACCTCACGTGGTTGTTGGTGAATGCCGAACCGATTTTTGATGAAAGCGGGCTGCTCACCGAAGTCATTTCAAGCTATATGGATATTACCAGGTTGATGGAAACCGAAAAGGCGCTTGTGAAAAGCGAGGAGAAATTCTCGCTCATTTACAAGAAATCGCCCTACGCCATTGTCCTGTGGCAATGGCCCGATGGAAAGGTGGAGAATGTGAACGAAGCTTTTGACGTGGTGTTCGGGATACCGGGAAGGCAGATTGTAGGCCGGAAAATCCAAAAGCTTGGGCTCATCCAATCGCAAGCATTGTGGGGGATCATACGGTCCGAACTACGCGAAAATGGATTCATACACGATATTGAGGAAAACTATGTTGCAGCATCGGGCGAAACAAGGATACTCCGCTACGATGTTGACACGGTTGAATTGTCGGACAATAAATACGTGGTGCTGACCGCTGAAGATATCACCACCCGCAGGAGGAACGAGGATGCCTTGCGCGAGAGGGAATACTTTTTCCGGGAATCGCAGCATGCCGCTTTCATCGGTTCCTACAAGACCGATTTTGTGGCCGGGGTGTGGGAGTCGTCCGAAGTGCTCGATGATATTTTTGGTATCGACGATTCGTACGAAAAAAGTATCGAGAACTGGTTGGCTATAGCCCACCCCGATGACCGCGACATGCTGTCGCACTTTATTGAAAATGAAGTTGTCAGAAGCGGGCAACCCTTCGACAGGGAGTACCGCATCCGCCGGGTGAATGATGGCGAGACAAGATGGGTGCATGGCCTGGGGAAAGTGAGTTTTGATGAAAGCCACCGGATAATATCGCTTGTCGGAACCATCCAGGATATTACCGAGCGCAAGGTAAGGGAAGAGGCCCTCCGGAGATTGAACCAGACACTGGCAGCCCTGAACAAGAGCCGGCATTTGATTTCGCAGCAGTTGGACGAGTCGGAATACCTGAAGCAGGTTTGTAAAATCGTGGTGGAAGACACCGATTTTGCAATGGTCTGGATTGGATTTGTGGATGAAGAAACCAACCATATCCATCCTGTGGCAAGCGCCGGTTTCAAAAACGATTACCTCAAAACCCTTCGGATTATCCGCGATGATTCGGAATACGGCCGGGGGCCTACTGCAGTGGCTGCGCGTACCGGCGAAATGTCTGTTTGCAACGACATGACCACCGACCGGAATTTTGAACCCTGGCGCGAACAGGCTTTGAAGAATGGTTTCCGCTCGTCGGTTGCTTTCCCGCTGAAAAAAGGGGACGAGGTCTTTGGCACAATATCCATTTACTCGAAGGAAAAAAACGCCTTGCTCGATGTGGAGCTCAACCTCTTGTCCGAATTGGCAAGCGACCTGGTGCAGGGGATTGCCACTATCAGGCTCCGGGTGTCGCACCAGCTGGCCGAGGAAGCGTTGAACAAGTCGTACGCCGAACTCGAAATACTGGTCAAGGAGCGGACACGCGAACTTAGGATCACCAACGAAATGCTGAAAAAGGAAATCAACGTCCGCAAGCAGCAAGAACAGAACCTTAAGTTGACCGAGGAAAAATACCGTACCGTTGCCGATTTTGCAGCCAACTGGGAATTCTGGAACGATCCCGACGACTTTTTGCTTTATTGCTCGCCTTCCTGCGAGAGGATTACCGGATACATGGCGAAGGAATTTATTGAAAACCCAAAACTGATTTACAATATTATCCACCCCGACGACCTGGAGTTCTACTGGAAGCACGTCAAGTCGGAAATGAATGCCACCACCTGCGATCATGAAATCCAGTTCCGCATTTTCAGGAAGGATGGAGCCGTCAGGTGGTTGGGGCACTATTGCCAGCCGATATTCGATGAGGCAGGTAATTTCAAAGGCACGCGGGGTAGCAACAAGGACATTTCGGCCCGCAAGAAAATGGAAGCCATGCTTGTTACCAGCAACCAAAAGTACAAGTTGCTCTCCGAGAACATCTCGGATGGTATTTTTATTTGTAAAAACGGCCAGTTCGAGTATGTGAACAAGGCGGTTAGTGTGATCCTGGGCTACAAGAGCAGGGAGCTTGAAGGAATGAAACTGACACAGTTCGTCATTTCGGACTACAGCGAAACACTCGAAGGAATCCTGTACTCCAATGATTATTCCAACCACAGCACTCAGCTCGAAATCGAGTGCATGAAAAAGGACCTGACTATAATCTCCGTGGAAATATTCCTGAACTATGTTGCCGAAGAAAAAACAGTATATGGTGTGATCCAGGATATTACCGAACGGAAGCAAATCCAGAAAAACATCCTCAAGGCCATCATCGAAACCGAGGAAAACGAAAAGGCGCACTTCTCGAAGGAACTGCACGACGGGCTGGGCCCGTTGCTGTCCACCATTAAACTGTACCTCCAGTGGTCCGAACGGTCGAAAAGCAATGAATCGAGGCTGGAAATAATTCATAAAGCCGAAGAAATACTCGAGGAATCGCTTGCCACGGTGAAGGAAATTTCCAATAAACTCAGCCCCCACTTGCTTACCAATTATGGGCTCAATTCGGCGGTGAACAGTTTTATTGACAAATTGCAGGCAACTTCGACCGTGCAGATCAACTTCGAAAGCAACCTGGGCCACCGGCTGAACCCGGAACTTGAAGCGGCCTTGTACCGGACAATTATCGAATGCGTCAATAATACCATCAAGCATGCTTCTGCAAAAAATGTGGAAATAATATTGCACGAAGAGAACAGGAAATTGAGCCTGACATACAAGGATGATGGGGTTGGCTTCGATGTCACGCAGGCAATATCGAATAAAAAAGGGCTTGGCTTGTTCAACCTGCAAAACCGGATCCAGACTATTGGCGGCAGGGTGTCCATTGCCAGCCAGCCGGGCGAGGGGGTATATTACCAGTTTGTGATTAATATTTGATAAATATTCTTAAATTATACTTCCTGGAATGATGTTGATTTTGTATAGATAATTATTTTTGTAAACTTATATTTAAAAAAATGGATCAACCTGTTTCACCACTTCCGAATATAATAATCGTGGACGACCACCTCATATTCAGGCAAGGGTTAAAATC
>DATGXD010000058.1:0-12260 GCA_035299105.1 Paludibacter sp.
ACCATCAAGCATTAAACCAAACTGCCCCCTAATAATTACTATGCACGGGATGGGTCAAACCATGAACGATCAAAAAAATCAAACTTCATTTCAGCCGGTTGCAGATGCCAATGGCTTTATTCTGGTTTATCCTCAATCAATCGGCACTATGTGGGATTTGAGTGGTACGAGTGATATTGATTTTATCCTGGCAATTATTAATGAAATGGATAAACGCTACGGCATTGACCGTGACCGTGTTTATCTTTCAGGTTTTTCGATGGGCGGCATGATGTGTTATTATGCTGCAACCAAAATAGCCGATAAAATTGCCGCAATTGCACCGGTTAGCGGCTTTCTGATGAGTGGACCTAATGCCGTTAGTTCACGACCAATGCCGATAATACATCTACATGGTATGAATGATAATTTTGTACCTTATAGCAATGTGCAAACTCATATTGATGCCTGGGTTAAAAGAAATGGTTGTCCGCCAGCCGTAGTAACAAATCCATTTTCTGATATGTTGTCAGTAAAGAAATATTATGGACCAGGAAAAGAAGGTGTTGAGGTTGTATTTATAGGTGTTAACGGAGTGGACCACTGGTATTCTAATGGTACCGGTGGTGTGGTTTCCAGCCAGGAAATCTGGAACTTCTGCAGCAGGTACTCCCTTAAAATTGGCGTGCCTGAGTTTGTCTCGGCTTCGGTTTCAAATAGCAATCCAAAACAAATCACTCTTACATTGAGTACTTCAATTGCTGATTCGGCCAGCTTTAAAGGTTTCTCAGTGAAAATCAACAATCAGGCAGCCGTAATCAGCAATGTTGTACTGGCTGATTCAAACAAGCTGGCAATAAACCTGCAAGATGATATGCTCAATTCAGATGATATTTTGTTGTCGTATAGCAATGGAAATGTTTTCTCAACCATTGGTAAAAAATTGGCAAATCTTACCGATGTTGTTGTCAATAATCTACTTCTTGGCTCATCTCCTCGTATAATAAAAATTACAACCAATGTGGGTGGAGATACTTTGAATGTAAAGTTTAACAAAAAAGTAAAATTACCATTGTCGTTGGATGGAATTGAACTTAATTCGACATATAACGGAACCCAGTCAATACCGTTAACTAAAAGCATGATATTAAATGCCGACTCTACAACTTTGCTGTTGGTTTTAGGACAAAAAGTGTACAGGGATTACCGTTTGGATTTTTCAAACACAGGGAACAATATTGTATCTACCGATAATGGAGTGCTGAAAGCCGTTTCAGGAATTTCGGTGACGAATATCGCTAACGGTCTGCCGGCAACGGTTAAATCAGCCAAGTTGAATGCAGATGGCATTTCTTTAAATGTGAAATTTTCAAAACCGATGCTGTTAACTGTGGCGCAACTCACATCGATGGCAATTGTCAAAAACTTTACTGCCCGTTGTGTCGTCAAATCGTTTTCTGCTCAGGACAGTTCCATCATCTTCAAACTAGCCGATGCAATCCATTACGGAGATACGGTGCGGGTAACTTATGTGCCCGGTACAGTAAAGGCCGAGGATAATGGATCGCTCACTGCCTTTACCCGGTTGGTTGCTCAAAGCGATATTCAAGCTCCTAACTGGGTTGTTATCCCCGGTAAAATTGAAGCCGAAAACTTTGCATTCAAATTGGGTATGCAAGCCGAAACGACGTCGGATACTGGTGGCGGACAGAATATGGGGTATATCGCAACCGGCGATTGGCTTGAATATGCAATTGAAAACACTTCAACAGGCAGCAACTTACAGATTTCGTTCAGGCTTGCCGCACAAAGTGCCGGGGGGGCAATTGACTATTACCTCGATGGAACCAAGCTTGGAAGTTTTAATGTGCCTGCAACAGGTGATTGGCAAACGTATCAATCCACAACCGGTAATCTGACAGTCAATCCCGGAAAACATTATTTGAAAGTGCTTGCAAAGACAGCAGGGTTTAATTTCAACTACATGGAAATCAGTCAGATTACAGGCTTGACCCAGGTAAATGCCACTGATACAAAGGTGTATTTTAATGCTGCAACAAATAGATTAGAGGTTAATACCAATGGTTTTAATTGTAATAAAATTGAAATTTTTGATATGATGGGAAAGTTGGTATTATCAAAGCTTTCAAACAGTTCACAAGATGTATCCGTGCCAATTCTTCTTCAGAAGGGAATTTATGTGGTGAAAATCAGCAATGCCACCCAATGCCAGATTAAAAAGTTTGCAGTTGCAAGCAAAATATGATTTTTTGTGAATTTAAAAAAGAAGTTGTAATAAATATTGAGAGTCAAGTGGATAATCTGATGAAGAAAAAATTGATTTTTGGAATCTCACTGTCTTTATTTTTTATGGGGATTTCAAATGCTCAATCTACTAAGCCAATCCCTTGCGGTCCTGTTCCAACCGAGAACCAGATGCGGGTGCAGGAAATGGAGAGTTATGCTTTTGTACATTTCTCGTTAAATACCTATACCGACGCGTCGTGGGGCTTCGGGAATGAAGATGTGAAACTGTTTAACCCCGAAAAGGCCGATTGCCGCCAGTGGGCGCGTATTTGTAAAGAATCGGGTATGAAAGGGATAATTATCACAGCCAAACATCATTGCGGATTTTGCTTGTGGCCATCTAAATACACCGAATATTCTGTAAAAAATGCGCCCTGGAAAAACGGTAAAGGCGATATGGTACGCGAAATGTCCGATGCTTGTAAAGAATACGGACTTAAATTCGGCGTTTACCTGTCGCCATGGGACAGAAACCACCCCGACTACGGAAAACCTGAATACATCACCTATTTCCGCAACCAGCTTACTGAGCTTTTGACCAATTATGGCGAAGTTTTCGAAATCTGGTTCGATGGAGCTAATGGCGGATCGGGATATTACGGCGGTGCGAACGAAACCCGCAAAATTGACGCTTCAACCTATTATGATTGGAAAAGCACATATGCTTTGATTCACAAGTTGCAACCCAAATGTGTGATTTGGAACGATGGCGGTGAGCGTGGCGATCTGCGTTGGGTAGGTACCGAAGAAGGTAATGTGGGCGAAACCAACTGGAGCTTGTTGAATGCTACCGGCGATGTAAGCTGGAACATGTTGCACTTCGGGCTCGAAACCGGTAATAAATGGGTTATGGCTGAAGTAAACACCTCTATTCGTCCCGAGTGGTTCTATCATCCGAGCGAAGATGATAAAGTGAAGACCGTTCCTCAGTTGATGGATTTGTACTACAATTCAATCGGGCGTAACGGAACCATGTTGCTCAATTTCCCCATCATGCCCAATGGCTTGATTCATCCAACCGATGAGAAAAATGCAATTGAATTTGCCAAAGTGGTAAAAAAGTCGTTTGCTAAAAACTTAGCTCTAAATAAAGAGGCAAAAGCTACAAATGTGCGTGGGAAATCGACAAAATTTGCCGCTGCAATGGCGGTTGATGCAAACAAAAATACCTATTGGGCGACCGACGATAATACGAAAACCGCCTCTTTGACCATCGATTTGGGCGCACCTACCATCTTTAACCGTTTCCTGGCACAGGAATACATCCGTTTAGGCCAACGAGTAAAGGCGTTTACCGTGGAAGCATTGGTAGATGGAACATGGAAACAATTGGCTCAAGCCACCACCATCGGTTACAAACGCATCCTTCGTTTCCCTGCTATAAAAGCTACCCAGGTGCGTTTCAGCATTACCGACTCAAAATGCAGTCCGGTAATTTCGAATATTGGAATTTATGATGCTCCGATGTTGCTCAATGCTCCTGCGATTGAAAGAAACCAGAATGGTGAAGTATCCATCTCTACAAACGATATAGGCCCGATTTTCTATTATACTCTGGATGGCGGCGTACCAACGGCCAAATCCAACAAATATTCCGGAGCTTTCCCTGCCGATGGAAAAGTAGAAGTTAAAGCAATTTGCTACGACCCTTCAACCGGCAAAAGCAGCCCGGTAACTACCGAAAAATTTGATATATCTAAAAAAGGTTGGAAAATTGTGGGTGAAACAGAAGGAAACAGCAATGAAGCCATTGATGGAAACCCTTCTACTGCATGGCATCAAAAAGGCGATGGCAAAATGCCCGTTGATCTGGTGATCGATTTGGGTGGTAAATATAATGTGTCAGGGTTCAAATACCTGCCGGATCAAAGTAAATGGAGTTCAGGAATCATTACCACGTATGAGTTTTATGTGTCGGATGATAACGTGAACTGGAAAATTGCAGATCAGGGCGAGTTTTCCAACATTAAAAACAACCCATTGTTGCAGATTAAAAAATTCGCTCCTGTGTCGGCTCGATACATTAAACTACGTGCTTTGAAAAACACATGGGGAAATAATGAAATTGCCGGTTACGCAGAAGTGAATGTAATAACAGAGTAAAATGCAATATAAAATGACTGTCCAAAAAGAAACCCTATTCAAAATTCAGGCTATTGTTCTGCTCTGTCTGCTGCAATTGACGGGCAGTTTATCTGCTCAAACGGCGATGGTGAATGTGTTGAATAGGCACAAAACAAGTCTGAACGGCGATTGGCAAGTAATTCTGGACTATACCGGAATTGGCGAATGGAAACAGGTTTGGCAGGAAAAAAAGCCGCAAAAGAAGACCGATTTTATTGAATATTCGTTTGATGGCGGGCCGAATTTGAAAGTGCCGGGCGACTTTAACTCCCAAATGTGCGAACTGACTTATTTTGAGGGAACAGTCTGGTACAAAAAGCAATTTGACCATTCCGCTTCGGCCGGGAAAAGGCTTTTTCTTCATTTCGGGGCGGTGAATTATTTGGCCGACATCTATCTGAATGGAGAGAAAATCGGAAGCCACGAAGGCGGTTTTACACCGTTCCAGTTCGAAATTACTGACAAAGTAAAAGCCGGAAGCAATACCATTGTAGTGAAGGCTAGTAATAATCGGCTGGCAAATGGATTACCGGGTACAGGTTACGATTGGTTTAATTATGGAGGTATCACCCGCGATGTGGACCTGATTGAAACCAATGGTACTTATATCGAGGATTATTTCATTCAATTGAAAAAAGGCAGCCTGAATCAGGTATTGGGCTGGGTGCAGTTGAATGGTACACAACCCGTTCAGAATATCAAGGTAAAAATACCGGAACTGAACCTCGTGTTCAAAACCCGGTCGGACGAAAAAGGCCGGGCAAAAGTAGAGTTTTCTTCGCGCCTGAAACTTTGGTCGCCCGAAAGTCCGAAACTTTACAAGGTGATTGTGGAAAGCGAAAACGATGTGGTGGCTGATAGTATCGGGTTCAGGAGCATTGAGGCGAAAGGAAATAAGGTATTGCTCAATGGCAAACCGATCTTTCTGAAATCAGTGAATGTTCACGAAGAAAACCCGTATAAAAAAACGCGTGCCTATTCGATTGACGATGCACGCATTTTGTTGAATGCGGCTAAAGAATTGGGTTGCAATATGGTTCGTTTGGCGCATTATCCTCACAGCGAAAATATGATACACGAAGCCGAGAAAATGGGACTGATGGTATGGAGCGAGCTTCCGGTTTATCAGCATATCCAGTTTTCGGATAGTCTTGTTCCGAAGAAGCTGGAGCTGATGCTCAACGAAATGGTTCGCCGCGACAAAAACCGCTGTAGCATCGTAAGCTGGAATCTTTCCAACGAAACCTACCCGGGGATCCCCAACCGTAACGAAGCCCTGATTGATCTGACCCAAAAATGCCGGGCCTTGGATTCAACCCGGTTGGTTACACACGTTATGAACACGCAATCTTACGCAAACAATTCATTCAACGTGTGGGATCCGTTGTACAAATACTCCGACCTGATAGCAATCAATGAATATATTGGCTGGTATATTCCGTGGCAGGGAAAACCGTCGGAAACCAAATGGCAATTCACCATTCCCGACAAGCCGGTATTTATTTCCGAATTCGGAGGCGAAGCTTTGTCTGGAAGCAATAGTGGCCCTACTGACGAAGCTGCATATTGGACTGAAGCCTACCAGGAAAAGATTTACGCCAACCAAACCGAAATGTTCAGCACCATTCCTAATTTGTGCGGAGTGTGCCCTTGGTTATTGTTCGATTACAGGTCACTGGGGCGGATGAATCAGATGTATCAGAATGGATACAACCGGAAAGGATTAATATCCGAGAGAGGCGAAAAGAAAAAAGCATGGTATATTATGTATGAATTTTATAAGAAAAAATGATGAAAAAAACAGAACTGAAACAAATCGTGTTGGCATTTATGTGCCTGGTTACAATTGGAGGTAGTTTGTCGGCTCAAACCAGCGTGATAGACCTGTGGAACGGGAAAATCCCCGGTGCTAAATACTGCGGTCAATTCAAGCAAATGGTCGATACCGCTGCCGGTTGGGTGGATAAGCATTCCATTGTCAATCCCTGTCTTTATTTCTATCCTGCTCCCGAGGCAAAGGCTACGGGTACGGCAGTCATTATTTGCCCCGGGGGAGCTTATGGAGGGCTTGCGATTAAACATGAAGGCGAACAAGTGGCTAAATGGCTGAATAGTTTGGGCATAAGCGCTTTCGTGTTGAAATACCGTTTACCCGACGATAGCATTATGGAAAACAAAACCATTGGACCTATGCAGGATGGGCAAAGGGCAATTCGTCTGGTTCGCAGTCATGCCAAGGAGTGGGGCATTAATCCTGCAAAAATCGGCATTATGGGATTCTCTGCCGGTGGACATTTAGCTTCCACACTTTCTACCCATTACAATGAGAAGGTATACGAATCGGACGATTTGACCAGTGCCAGACCCGATTTTTCGGTGCTTATTTATCCTGTCATTTCTATGAATGGGGATATTACCCATTGGGGTTCACGGATAAATTTGCTTGGCAATTCACCAACGGCAGAGCTGGTAAAACATTTTTCAAACGAGTTACAGGTGAATGCTGAAACACCACCTGCTTTTATGGTACATTCGTTCGACGATGACGCTGTAGCTGTGCAAAACAGCATCAACTATGCGCTGGCTTTGCACAAATTTCAAATCACCTGCGAGCTTCACCTTTACCCATCGGGAAAACATGGTTATGGTATGGGTAAATCAACAAACACGGAGTCTTTTTGGACAGAAGCCTGTCGAAAATGGTTTGAAACCAAAGATCTGTTGGTGAAAAAGTAATTGTTGGCAAAATCCGATTGAAGAAAATAATGTATTGGTAAGATAATATTTAATGTTATGAATTTTAAAAAAAATGTATTAGTGTTAGCTGGTATTATCATGATAGCTGCCAGTGTTTTCAGTCAAAGTGAAGTGATTGATATTTGGAATGGGAAAGTACCTGGTTCAATCCCTAATCCCAGCTACAAGCAAAAAGTTGATTCGGCTTACTGGATTAAGATTCGGTTTGTTACAAAACCCACCATCCAAGTTTATCCGGCACCTGCCGACAAAAATACCGGAACAGCTGTTGTGGTATGCCCTGGTGGTGGCTACTACGGTATTTCTTTTATCAACGAGGGTATCGAAGTGGCCAAATGGCTCAACCAGCTGGGTATTACGGCTGTTGTTCTCCATTACCGCTTGCCCGACGATGCCATTATGGTGAATAAATCCATAGCTCCGTTGCAGGATGGGCAAGAGGCTATGCGCATTGTGCGCCGGAATGCGAAAAAATGGCACATCGACCCGCATAAAATCGGTATCATGGGCTTCTCGGCCGGAGGCCACATTGCTTCTACGGTTTCTACCCATTTCGATGAAAATGTATATGAGCCAAAAGATTCAACAAGTGCTCGTCCGGACTTTTCTTTGTTAGTTTATCCCGTAATTTCTATGGATACCGCCATTACTCACATGGGATCGCGTGAGTGCTTGCTTGGAAAGAACCCTTCAACGGAAATAGTGAAACATTTTTCGAATGCTTTGCAGGTTACAGCTAAAACTCCTCCGGCGTTTATGATACACTCCATGGATGATGGCACGGTTCCGGTAGAAAACAGTATTGAATACGCTTTGGCAATGAAAAAAAATAATATCCCGTGCGAACTCCATATTTATGAACGTGGCTGGCATGGCTATGGATTGGGAAAAAGGAACCCGGGTACTGAATCGGCCTGGACGGAAGCCTGCGAAAAGTGGCTGAAAGTAAATGATTTGTTAAGCCATTGGAAGAAATAACTTTGCTGTTCAGCATGATTGCCCAGGTCTTATGATTTATTTCCAACCGTGATTTTCAAATAATCACGGTTGGAATTAGCTTCCTTTTGTTGTCGTTGGCTACTGTTCCGCAAAACCCGGCCCGTTTCAATTCCCTCCTTCAGAAGATAATCCGTTTGCATTTTCCACCTCCTGCAATTCCACTAAGCCCAACCTCTGCCCGCAACCATTGGATTTTCGAATACGATTCAAGCCCTGTAGGTTGGTGGACAATACAACATAACGATACCTGATTAGATACAAAAGGGTAATAATTATCCGGAATGTTATGGATAATTTTGTAAAGTCAAAGATATATTGTATTGTTTGAGAAATTAAATTGAATCTTGCTTGTCGGATCAGCGAAATTTGCTGTTATATGTTCGTGAAAAAAATATGAAAAAATCGATTCCTTTTCTTATCTTTCTATCGCTTGCCCTTTTTTCCGTGCAGGCTATGAATTCACAAAATGTCAATCAATTTTTCCCAGAAAAAGACCTGATCACAACAGGTATTTATTATTATCCCGAACATTGGCCCGAAAGCCAGTGGGAACGCGACATTCAGAAAATTGCCAGCATGGGCTATGAATTTGTCCATATTGCTGAATTTGCGTGGTTCAAAATGGAACCTGTCGAGGGGAAATATGATTTTGCATGGTTGGACAAGGTAATGGCCCTTTGCGCCAAATACAACCTGAAGGTGGTTATGTGTACACCTTCGGCCACCACACCTACCTGGATGCGCTTGAAATATCCCGAGACTTTCATCATGGACGGCCATTATATTCGTGCCGAGAACGGAACCCGCGGCCTGGGCTCGGTAGTGAATTCCAAATACCGGATGTTCACAAGCAGGATAGTGGCCGAAATGGCCAAACGCTATGGACAAAACAAAATAGTGACGGGCTGGCAGGTTGACAATGAACCCCCCGCCATATCGGATTATAGCCCCGATTCCCAAAATGCCTTCAGGCTGTGGCTGAAAAACAAGTACAAAACAATTGACGAACTGAACCGGGCCTGGGGGGCTGCATTCTGGAGCCAGTGGTTTTCCGATTTCAAACAGGTGGTCATTCCCAATACCAATCTGGTGGGTTGGTGGGGAAATAATCCCACTGCCTTACTTGATTTTAAACGGTACGAAGCGGATGCACAGGCCGAATTCCTGGATATGCAGGCAGGTGTGCTAAGGAAGTACATTTCAGGACAACAGTATATCACCACCAATTACACCGCCGTTTGCACGGGTGCCAACTCGTCAAAGACAAAAAAACTCGATTTTGCCTCGTACACCTCCTATCCAAACGGCGGGGCAGCTAATATTGGTGAAACCGGATTCAGGTTGGGCGACAGCAAATCCATACTTTTTGCCGCCGAATACTACAAGGCTGTAGGAGGTTTGACCGGCGTGATGGAAATACAGCCCGGACCTGTGAACTGGGGCAGCTACAACCCCTTGCTTTTGCCCGGAACCGTGCGCATGTGGCTTTACCACTCGTTTGCAGCCGGAGGAAAACTGGCTTGTTCGTACCGTTTCAGGCAAATCCTGTATGGTTCAGAGCAATACCATTCAGGCGTGATTAAAACCGATGGGGTAACACCTTCGCAGGGTGGCGAAGAATATATGCAGTTCATGAAAGAAATCAGGGAGTTGCGTCGTCATTATAAAGAGGGTGCAAAAATGCCCGAAAAACTGGCATCCCGCTCAACGGCCATCCTTTGGAACCTGGAAAATTACTGGAGTATCGACCGCCAGAAGCAAACCTACCAATGGGATGCATGGAATTACCCGGTCAAATTCCTTGAAATGGCAAAGTCGCTGGGAGCGCCTACCGATGTAATCCCCGAAACGGCCGATTTCTCGAAATACAAGGTGCTCATCGTGCCGGCATACGAATTGGCCGATTCTGCCCTCGTGAAAAAATGGACGGAATACGTGCAAAACGGGGGAAACTTGATTTTGACCTGCCGGACTGCCACCAAAAACCGTGATGGGCATTTCTGGGAAGGTGAATGTGCAGCGCCAATCTCAGGGCTAATCGGGGCGCACGTCAAAGCTACCGATATGCTTTCGGGCTATGCCAGAGGCAGTATTATGATGAATAATTCCACCTACAACTGGAACAACTGGGCCGACCTTCTCGATGCAGACAAAGGAACAGAAGTGCTGGCCACCTACGACAACCAGTTTTACAAAGGGAAAACGGCTGTTGTCCGCCGTAGATTAGGAAAAGGTTCAGTGACCTACATTGGTGTCGATACCGATGATTCAAAGCTGGAGAAAGATATTTTGCGTAATGCCTATCAGGAAGTTGGCGCTACAACCGAAAATTATCCCGAAGGCGTGTACGTGTACTGGCGCGATGGTTTTTACGTGGCTGTGAACTACTCTTCAACCGATTATAAAATGAACCTGCCGGAATCGGCCAAAATATTAGTGGGGGAAGCTACAGTGAAGCCTGCCGGTGTTCTGGTGTGGAGCGAAGATTGATAATTTAAACTCGATTTGGCTAAAGACGAAATCCATGCTTAAGTTTCTAAAGCTTGCAAGTTTGCCCGGTACTATAACCGGTGTCTTGATTGTGCTGTTCCTGTCAGGTAAGATAATCGAAATCCCGCGTGGCACGGCCGAAGGTGGTGTTATTAGCGGGGTAGGGGTATTGGTTATTATGGTGTCAGTTGTGGCATCTCACGTTGGGATTTCTGTGTTGGTAGAAAAGTATAAGAAAATAAGAAAACAGCAATAGGAAAACTTTTGCTTAATGACGGTTTCCGGTCTTGGGTATTACAAATATGATAATAAAACATAAAAACATAATTACAATAAACGAATGAAACGTATTCTTTTCCCTTTAATGCTAGTTCTGTTTGCCGGAAGCTGTGTGGCGGCTCCAGTACAAACGTTATCAAACGGTATGCGCGTGTCGCCAAAAAACGGTGCGGCAAAAACCATTGAAATTACAGTCGTAAACAGCCATATCGTGCGTGTGCAGGCTGTGCCAACTCGTGAAATTCCACAAAAAGCAAGTTTGTGTGTCGTGCCAGGCGCCGATTCCGGAACAAGTTTCAAAGTGACAACAAGCTCGAAACTTGCCACTTTGTCGACTGGTGAACTCACTGTGAAAGTCACGTTGGACAAGGGCGAGGTTTCGTTCCTCGACAAGTCGGGAAAAGCCTTGCTTGAGGAGATGCCAAACGGCAAAAGCTTTAAACCCTTCACTGCTCAAAACGACCATGGCTACACCATGCAGCAGGTATTCAAAGGCACGCAGGGTGAAGCTATCTATGGGTTGGGACAGCACCAGTCCGACGATTTCAATTACAAGAACAAAAGCGAAGACCTTTTCCAGTACAATACAAAAGTGTCGGTTCCCTTCATTGTTTCAACAGGGAATTACGGGATCCTGTGGGACAATTATTCCCAAAGCAAGTACGGCGATTCGCGCGATTATGCCGACCTCAACCAGTTTGAACTTTACGACAAGGATGGAAACAAAGGTAGCCTCACTGCCACCTATACCCAGAAAAATGCTCCGACAATTGTAAGGAAAGAAACCGGGATTGATTACGAGAACCTGGTTACCGTGAAGAATTTTCCTGCAAATTTCAATTTCAATGATGGTTCTATAGCCTGGGAAGGTTCTTTTGTGCCTTCAAAAACAGATACTTATAAATTCAGCTTGTACTATGCGGGTTATACCAAAGTCTGGATCAACGATTCGCTGGTAGTTCCCGAACGTTGGAGGACCTCGTGGAATCCAAATACATTCCGGTTCAAATATGACCTGGTGAAGGATAAAAAATACAAGTTAAAACTTGAGTGGAAACCCGACGGCGGAGTTTCATATATCGGGCTGAAAGCCTTGAACGTATCCGACATTGAGAAAAACGGGAACATCTCCTTCTGGTCCGAAATGGCTGATAAAATGGATTATTACTTTGTGTCTGGAAAAGATATGGACGATGTCATAAGTGGTTACCGCACACTCACCGGAAAAGCGAGCATCATGCCCCGATGGGCCATGGGCTATTGGCAAAGCCGCGAACGCTACAAAACGCAAGCGGAATTGCTCGATGCTGTTTCGCAGTTCCGCA
>DATGXD010000059.1:0-5855 GCA_035299105.1 Paludibacter sp.
CTCTGTCTTTTTTTGTAGGCTTGCAGGTAACGACCGAGGCTATGGGCATTTGGCGGTTTGCGGGAGCATTCGCTGTCGTGGAACGACAAAGTGAATGCGGGAGCAACACCTGCGGAATGCACGTCAGCCAGCCTGTGCCCATAGGCGTGTGTTAGCAGCATACCATTTGTTTTCATTTCGTCCAAAACTTCCACCAAATCTTTTTTGTCTGTTCGGTTTGAGTCGTGATAATTATTTTGTTTTCTTGTCTGACTAAGTCAGACAGTTGAATAACTTTTGGTTCTATAGTAATGTCAATTTCTTTCCAGTCGTCAAAGTTGTCAATTTGAAAGTCTTTGTAAATTTCAAGAAAGCGAAGAACTTCTTTTTCTACAATTTCAACAGAACCATAAATGCCGTCAATAGCACAGTCATAATCTTCGTCAATTCCGTATATTAAAGATTTCTCGTCTTCGGTCAGTCTGTCTTCCCAAACAATCCAATATATAGCTCGTGTTACTTTGTCAAGTTTTATATGTCCTGTCAAATACGCTCTGTATAAAAGTCCAAGGAAAATTCGTCCTGAAATTTTTGGTTTGTCTTGTCCTACATACTCGTTTATAAGTGAAACTATGTCGTTAATGCTTTTATGTCCGCACAATGATAGTTCGATAATGAAATAATCTGGTTCCTCGTCTTGTGTAATTATGTTGTCAGCCCATTTTATGACTTCTTCTTTGTCTAAAAGTCCATTCGTCAGAGCGATACTAAACACTTCTAAAAGTTCTATGAAATCTCTTGGGTTCGTTGTCGTTACTTTCATTTTATTGATTCCTTTTACGTCCGAAGTCTTATTATTGTCCTCTTAGTGTGCTATTGGGTTCGGAAATATAAATAAGGAGATAAAAGTCAACCCGAAAAGTAACCAACCAACAATAGTCGTTATTTTTAAAATCAGTCTATAAATATGTTTGTTGTCTCTTCTATCATAATATCTAATCGAGACAGTCATCAAATTTATGCTTGCACATAAAATTGCTCCGCTCATTATCAATGCAGGTACTCCTTGTAAAGCAAATCCAGGTCCATATCTTACTGGCATGTATAAAGCACGATATTTTATTCCTGTATATAACCAGTAAATAAGAACTGCTGAAAGACAAAAATACACTCCACTATTTAATATGTCAATTTCATCTAGTTTATTGCTGTTATTCTTTTTTCTTTTCACCATAGGGTGTCTTTTTTCTTTTTTTTTATGGCTGCTGCTAACGACCGAGGCTATGGGCATTTGGCGGTTTGCGGGAGCGTTCGCTGTCGTGAAACGACAAAGTGAATGCGGGAGCAAAACTGCCGGAATGCACGTCAGCCAGCCAATGCGCATAGGCGTGTGTTATGGCCTGTAGTTTAGTTTTTCTTCAGTCGTTCTGTTGTCGGCTGATTAAATACTGAAAATCTGTTCGTTTTGTAGTTTTGTCAGTCGGCACAAAGCTGTCTGAATGCAAAAAGTCTGTCAGTCACAAAGTAGAGTTGATTTTTTCTTCTTTTTCTTTGTTTTCTTACGGCGTAAAACTGTCGCAAATTTAAGAGTTTTTTAGGAATATAGTGCAAACTAACCAAGTATCATGTAATTGGATATATTTACTCAGTCCAGTTAGTCGTTTTAATAATATTTAGTTTTCCGTCATCACTTATTTTCGCTAAAAATAAGTATCCTTTTCCATATTCTCGTTTGTATTTTATTTTTGAAACTTCTGAAATTAGTAGTCCATATTCAGGATAAAACCAAAATGAGACTTTAACATCAGGTCTTTGAATTTTTGTATTATTAATACATCTAGTGTTCAATTTTAAAGGATTCTCTATTTGTGATTTTATATATAGTCTACTATAGGCTTGCTTTGAAGGTATTTTCTCATTCTGCATAATTATTGTTGAAATTTCCTTATCGAAAAACATTGTTGGTACACCTTCCGTAACAATTGTGTCTAATTCGTATTTAAGTTTTGTAGTATCGGACAAAATATCTTTGAAATGGTTTTTCAAGTCTTTAGAACTTTCTATCAGCTCTTGCATGTTTTTTATGCCAGTGCATAGTTTATCCGATTTATATTCGAGTACGTTAGTCACTTTTTTAGTTGTTGTACAAGAAAATAATGTCAAAACAAGCATTGTTACATATAAAATTACTTTAGTCATACTGCAATTTCTTTTTTTTTCTACTATTGGCCATAACGACCGAGGCTATGGGCATTTGGCGGTTTGCGGGAGCATTCGCTGTCGCACAGCGACAAAGTGAATGCGGGAGCAAAACCTGCCAATTGCACGTCAGCCAGCCAATGAACATAGGCGTGTGTTAGCAGGCGTTTTTTTTAATTTTGAATTCTAGTTTCGAGTGATATTATAAACTCCATTTCTCTTTCGTCTGATATAATAACTTTTAGTTTTTCCCAACTCTCTTTCGCAAGTTTAGTCAGATTTATCCATTCAATATCTCTCAGCATATTCTGGTCACTTAATGAGTTTTTCTCGGGTCGACTTACATATGAATTTAGTAATTCATGAAATTCGGATACCAGTTCTGCTTCCTCTTGTGTGACAAATCCTTCTTTCACAAAGCTTTCATATCCCTTGTCTAATTGCAAGTCATCAAAGTATCCACAGATTGCTTCAGTTGAGTCTCCGATAATGTCAGAATATCTGGCTTCAATCCAAAGAAATCTTTGGTATTCAAGGTGAGCAAATTCGAATAATAAATAAATCCACCTTTTTCTTATGTTATACTTCAACTCGGCATCTATTTCATTCATTGGATTGTACTTTATATTTCTTTTTCGATTTTATTTATTAGATTTCAAAGGTCTATCAAACTAGATTCCTTTCTTTTGTAGGATTTATCCATTGGAAAATATAGTCGATATCAAAAATCAATTCGTCCTTTTCTCCTAAACTCAAAGCATATATGAAACTGTCATGCCAATTTATGTTTTCAAATTCGACGTCGGTCTAAAGTAATTTTTCGAGCTTATATGTCTTCATCTTTTTCTTTTTTAAAAATGCCTGCTAACACATATATATGCGAACCTTAAGTTGTGTATGGGAACCCATGGTAGCCATATATAGCATTTATGTTTTGAATCGAGTGTTGTAAAGTATTGTTTTTCAATGCACTGAAAAACCGGGACTTTTTGTTGGGGTTCCCTTATGCAACTCTTAATTTCCCGGTGTGCTTGTGTTGTTTTTTTATATATTTATGATTCCAAAGATATGAATTTATTTTAATAATTATGGTGGCTTTTATAAAATATTTAATCTATCCAGTGGACTTTTTATTGATGCTCAAAATCTTATATTATAAAATTATACGGTCAACGGCATCCCCCCAATTTGCCCCTTATGCAATGGGCTTTGTTCTGTCGTGTTCAAAATCACTTCCAAATTCAACTGGTATGTTCCTTTGTTTTTTACCGAAGCAGCCTATTCTTTGGGCATGTTTTACTTCAAGCCATGTCGCACGGCCCTGCTTTTCCCTGGTGGGGGAACGGAAACCAATCCTTTGAAATGTTTGTCGGTCGGTCGGTAGTGATTAAAAAAGCATTATTATTGCATGGAATCTGAATTAATTTGTACTTTTAGCGGCTTAAATCACAACCCAAATCGTTCCCGGTCTCCTACTCATGAAAAAACACGCACTTTACTTTTTCCTGCTCTTGTCCCCTTTCGCAACAGCCCAGCTGAAAATAAACGAAATCATGAGCAACAACGTGTCGGCCGTTATGGACGACAAATACAATTACAGCATGTGGGTGGAATTGTACAATCCCAGCACAAACACAAGCTACAACCAGGGATCATACTACTTCACCGATGACCTCGGCCAACCGAAAAAATGGAGACCTTTCAGCAAAACCCTGGCTGCCGGAGCTTATTCGGTACTTTGGTTCGAACGTGAAGACCGGATAGGCCACGCCAACTTCAAACTTGAACCCGAAGGTGGAAAGCTTTACCTGCTCAACACGTTGGGCGGATTGGTCGACAGCGTGGTTTACCCTGCCCAGAAAAGGAATATCTCGTATGGAAGGAAAACCGATGGTTCGCCCGAGTGGGTTTACTTCGAGGAATCCAGCCCGGGAGCATCAAACAACAGCAAGGCTTATTCCTGGACGCGCTGCGAAAACCCGGTTTTCGCGCTTCCAGCCGGCTTTTACAAGTCGACACAGAACATCAGTTTTGCCACGCCCGTGGCGGGCGACACCATTTACTACACCCGCAACGGGGCGGAACCCACCCGGAAGTCGGCACGCTACACCCCGGGGACATCTATCGCCATTAGCGCAACCACCTATTTCAGGGCAAAAACCTTTTCGGCCGGTAAACTGTCGAGCAATGTGGTCACGGCCACCTATTTTGTCGGCGAACGGGATATCAAACTGCCCGTTTACTCCATTGTAACGGACAACGCCAACTTAAACGACAACACCATCGGGATTTATGTAGCTGGCACTAACGGTATTACCGGCAACGGTTCGAATACGCCGGTGAATTTCAACCAGGACTGGGACAGGCCGGCGAATTTTGAACTTTTCGACACGGCCAAGGCCAGTTGCCTCAACCAGGAGGTGGATGTGACCATTGCAGGGGGCTGGTCGAGGCTCAACGGGCAAAAGTCGCTCAGGGTTTCCCCCCGGAAAAAATTCGGCGACAACAAGCTGCAATACGACATTTTCAAAGCGTCGAAGCCAGGGCACAAATACAAAAGCATTTTGCTGCGCAATTCGGGCAACGACTTCTATTTCTCGATGATGCGCGATGCTTTCATGCAGTCGATTGTCATGAACCGGCTCGACCTCGATTGCCAGGCGTACGAGCCTGCCGTGGTTTACATGAACGGCGTGTACTACGGTATCCAAAACCTGCGCGAAACCAGCGGCAAGGATTTGATTTACTCCAACTACGGGCTGGATGATGATGACATCACCCTGCTCGAATCAGCCGAAATAGAGGCTGACACCAGTTTCCTGCCCCTGAGCAATTACATTTCCAACAATGACATTACCCAGCCTGCCGTGTACGGGAAAGTTTGCCAGCTAATGGATGTCGACAATTTTATCAATTACATGATTGCCGAAATTTATTATGGCAACACCGACTGGCCCGACAACAACGTGAAAGTCTGGAAAAGAAAGCAGGGTGGCAAATGGCGCTGGATTATGTACGACACGGATTTCGGGTACAACCTGTACGACACCGGGCTTTACAACCACAGCACCTTGTCGATGGCGTTGGGCGAAAAATCGGATGATGTGCCTGCCGCATGGTCTACCCTGCTGTTGAGGCGCCTGGTATTGAACAATACTTTCAAGAATAAATTCATCGACCGGTTCAGCGTGCAAATTTCCACCACTTTCGACCCCCTGCGCGTACACCCGATCATGGACAGCCTGGCGAATAAAATTTCATCCGAAATAGCTTCCCACAAAGCCAAGTGGGGTTCGTACCGCGGTTTCACCGACGATTTGGCGAACATGCGTAATTTCACCAACAACCGCCCGGCTGTTATGCTTAGCCATTTGGGCAGCCGTTTCCTGAATGCCGCCGCCGTCCGCGACATACAGCTAAGTTCGAATATCGCAGGTGCATCATTCAAATTCAACAACGAACAGGTCATCGGGCAGGCCCCGACATTGAAATCGTTCGACAACAGGGCTATTGCCGTGGAAGCGGGGAATATCCCCGGCTACAAGTTCAAGCAATGGGAACAAACCACAAGCCTGCCTGCCGTAACGGTTGTGGCAATGGGCAGCGATTGGAAATATTCGGATGGGAACTCCATCCCGTCGGCAGACTGGTACACGACCGGTTACAGCGATGCAACC
>DATGXD010000060.1:0-2323 GCA_035299105.1 Paludibacter sp.
CGGCTTCATCCGAGATTTGCCTGAATGTCTATACCCGGCTCAGGACTGCAACACGTTGGGCTGAAACAGGTTATTGCATTGCCCGTGAACAGTTTGTTATCAAGCCTTTTGCATGGAAGAGAATGATTTCTGACGGAAAGGTGGTTAACATGGATGAGACCGCCTCTCAAATCCAGCTTAAAACAGAAACCATGGCTTTTACGCTGGATAAGAAAAATGGTGCGCTGACAAGCTGGAAGGTGAATGGTCAGGAAATGCTCAAAGGCCAACTGGAACCCTATTTCTGGAAAACACCTAACGACAACCAAAAACATAGTGGGTATGTGAACGAATTGGGCAAATGGAAAAACGCAGCGGAAAACAAAACGCTAAAGAATGTGAAAGTTACGAAGCAGGATAATTCAGTATCAGTGAAATTCGAAATGGCATTGCCAGCCATTGGTGCCAACTATACGCTGAATTACCTGTTGAATGGAAACGGGCAAATGCAGGTCGAAGCTGCCTACGAACCCCTGTGCGATACCATTCCGTTGATGCCAAAATTTGGCATGCGAATGCGAATTCCCGAAAATTACAACACAGTCGACTGGTACGGCCGCGGTCCGTTTGAAAATTACCCCGACCGGAAAACTGCTTCATTCATTGGATTGTATCAATTGAAACTTGAGAATTTCATCGTTAATTATGCAGCACCGCAGGATAATGCAAATCGTAGCGACGTACGGTGGTTCACATTTGGAACACAAAACAATGGTGTAATAAAAATAACAGGTTTGCAACCACTGAATTTCCGGGCATGGCCTTATGCTGAGGAAGATTTGGAGTCTGCCCGTCACGACTACGAATTGCCCAAACGCGACTTTATCAACCTGAATATCGACCTGAATATTCACGGTGTTGGTGGCGACGATACCTGGGGTGCAAAAACCATGGATAAATACACCAATGCCGGAAATAAACCATATCACTATGGTTTTGTGTTGGAATATGTTGGGATACAATAGTTTGTTGTCGAATAAATAGGATAGAATCTTGGGATTATAAAAGGAATAAAATGGACAGTCTAAAATCGCACACGAAACAAACAGTATGGGTATTCATACTCATTTTTGGCTCTTTTTCCGGCTATTCGCAAAACGGCGTGGAAAGAAAACAGTTTTTCGACTATGACTGGGAATTTTATAGGTGATGCAGGTGTAAATCAATCAGATAAACCGGTAACCTATATTGGAAAGTAGCTCACAATTAAATTGTAAATCAATGAAAAGAATATTAGGAATTGTCTTTATTATTTCAATTGCGATTTTTGGTTTGAATGCCAAAAATAAAAAAACGCAGGCGAAAGCAAGTGCTGAACCTTATTTGTTGCCACCGTTTCCTTCGGGATCAGCCATTTTGCCGCAAGACAGCGTGAAGATGGGCGACTGGAAATCGTTTCCCGAAATGAAATTGAATATTCCCATCGCATCCGGGCCGTTTGAACCGACGTGGGAATCTATAGAAAAAAATTATCCCGGTGCGCCGGCGTGGCTTCGTGAGGCGAAGTTTGGTATTTGGGTTCACTTTGGACCGCAAGCGGCAGGCGAAAGCGGGGACTGGTACGCACGCAAACTATACGTAGAAGGTACGTCTGCCTATAATAATCACCTCAAGAAATACGGTCACCCATCCGAATCAGGATATAAGGAAGTGCTTCGCGATTGGAATCCATCAAAGCTTGACCCGGCTGCGCTTACAAAAATTTACCAGGCTGCCGGTGCCCGTTTCTTGATGATTCAAGGAGTGCATCACGATAATTATGATATGTGGAACTCAAAGTATCAACCGTGGAATTCCGTAAATATCGGTCCAAAGCGCGACTTGATCGGCGAATGGGCGAAAGCTTGCCGTGCCAATGGAATGCATTATGGCGTTACATTCCACCACGAATATACATGGTGGTGGTGGCAAACCGCTTTTGGCAGCGATAGAGAGGGCGCTAAAAAAGGTGTTCCTTATGATGGGAATCTGACTCTTGCCGATGGCAAAGGCAAATGGTGGGAAGGATATGATCCACGGTTGCTTTACGGTATTAATTTACGCGAATACAAGGGTGTCACTGCGGCTGCCTACTCGCCATGGTCGCCTCCATCGGCAGGCATATTCACGAATCATCTTGATTACGCGAAGTGGTATTCGACAAAGTGGGCGTTACGGATGATGGATGTGGTGCAACATTACGACCCTGATTTCATTTATACCGATGGTACGGTACAAGGTCCTTTCACCGGTGATGGAACCGGAACCGGCCTTAAAGCGGATGCTATGCAGACGGTGATTGCCG
>DATGXD010000061.1:0-2794 GCA_035299105.1 Paludibacter sp.
GCAGGTTACTGGTATTTTCCTGCCGGTGCACGGTGGCTAGCACAAACCGCCGTTTCTGAATCTTTTGCAGGATGTTCGATTTCAGTTTCGCGGTTTCGGCATAATACATAAATGCATCCTGCATCACGTCGCCATTTTTTATAATGGTTGCTTGTGTCAAATGTTCAAATCCTTCGCGCATAAGGTTCTTTACGGCCGCATCGGTCGGGCAAAGCAGCAGGCTGGAAATCCGGTCGGTGAGGACGCGGTTCATTTCTTCGGGCATCGACATGTTGAACGACCGCAATCCGGCTTCGGCATGTATCAGTGGAATCTGGAGCTTTGCTGCTGCCAGCGCGCCGGCCAAGGTCGAATTGGTATCGCCATAGACCAACACGCCATCGGGTTTTTCCTTTAAGAGAATGCTTTCAATGCCTTCAAGCATCCGGCCTGTCATGGCTCCATGTGTCAGGTCGTGTATATCAAGCTGGTAAACTGGCGTCGGGATTTCCATTTCTTCAAAGAAAACGGCAGACATATTGGTGTCTGAGTGTTGCCCTGTATGGACAATCAATTCTTCTATGCCCGAAAGCTGGAACTGACGGCTAAGCGTGGCCGCCTTAATGAACTGTGGGCGTGCCCCGACTATGGTTACAACTTTCTTCATAGTGTGTTTAATAAATCGGCCAATTCCCTTGTCAACGAGCTGCGTGAAAATTGTTCTATACCATCCGGATTCACATTAAGGGTGCCGGATTGATATTGCTTGTAAAATTCCAGCAGTCCGGCTTTCAATTCTTTTTCCTCTGCGAAATCCACAATTTTACCGGCTTTAGCCTTTTTCAGGACAGTTGCAACATCTCCATCCTTGGCGCCTATTGCCAATATCGGTCTTTTCGCGGCAAGGTATTCAAAAAATTTACCGGTCAGGATGTTTTGCGTGTTTTCCTTGTTTACGAGCAATAATAGCAACAGTTGTGAGCGATGTTGCATTCTTACCGCCTCGTCATGAGGAATATAATCAATCCTTGTTAGCTTGTCTTCAATGTTGTTCTGCTGGATTGACTTGATTACCGAAAAGTCGGTTTTGCCGATTAATTTGATTTGCAAGTCTTTATTGAATTCTTCGTTCTCATTGCAAATTTCTGCCAGGATTTTCCAAAGTAATACCGGGTTTTGTTTTTCCGTTAAAAGGCCAATGTGTGAAATACTGAACTTCTCGTCCAAAATATTTTCGTTGCCGACAAAATCCTGTGAATCGTACCCATTTGTCAGAATGGTTGTTTTTAGTTGGAAGTTTCCGTCCAAATTGTTTTTCATGCCTTGCGACACGACAATTATTTTGTCTGATTTGGCAAGGACTTTTTTTTCAAGCCTGAAATGTATATTCTTGCTGAATGAATTCAGTTTCAGATCATCGAAGAAGTATATTCCAGTCCATGGGTCGCGGAAATCGGCTACCCATTTCAGACGGGGGAATTTCTTTTTCAACCCCATTCCAACCAGGTGCATGGAGTGGGGAGGCCCGGTCGAGATTATCGCATCCACCGGATTTTCTTGGATGTACTTTGAAAGGAACCGCACGGAAGGCTTCACCCAGAACCGGCGTGGGTCAGGAATCAGGAAATTGCCCCGAACCCATATAGACAACTTGTCTTTCCACCCCGATTTTTTGTTTTCCGAGATGAATCCGGCATTGATGGCTTCCCCTTTCCTGCCCATCATAGTGCGGTAGATATTGTAAGGCTCCCAGATTGGAGTTTTTATAACTTCTACATCGGTCGGGATGTCTTTCCCAAACGAAGAATCGATTGATGGGAATTCGGGATTCGAAGGTGTATAAACGACAGGTTCCCAACCAAAGTCACGCAGGTATTTCGTGAATTTCACCCAGCGTTGTACGCCCGAACCGCCGCTTGGAATCCAGTAATATGTGATGATGAGAACCTTTTTCATTTGTCTTTTTTACTCCCCTCGGTTTGTCTGAATGTTGCGAGTGGCAGTGCACAGCCTTTCAATGGTTTCTTCCTTGCCAATAACCGAAATAATGTCAAAGATGTGTGGTCCCTTGGGTTCACCCACCAATGCCAGCCGGAAAGCATTCATGATAGCTCCAAGGTTGTATTCTTTGGCTGCAATCCATTCTTTTATCACTGTTTCGGTATTTTCGGCCGAAAAATCTTCGATAGTCGAAAGTATATCAATCAACTCATCCATTTGTGCAGGAGTTTCGGCTTTCCAGCGTTTCTGCACGGTTTTCTCATCATAACCCTGGGGTGCAACAAAGAAAAAGGACGACTGCACCCATAAGTCATTCACGAAGTTGGCACGCTCGCGTACCAGCGAAACCACCTTCTGCACCTTGTCCGAGTCTTCGATTATTTCTTTCCCAACCAGGATATGTTGATATAGGTCGGCAACTTCTTCCAATGGCTTGTTTTGCAGGTATTTGTGGTTGAACCATTTGCCTTTCTCGTAATCGAACTTGGCGCCGCTTTTGCTTACCCGTTCGAGCGAGAAAAGGTCAATCAATTCCTGCATGCTGAAAATTTCTTGTTCCGTTCCCGGGTTCCAACCAAGCAGGGAAAGGAAATTTACTACTGCTTCGGGGAAATAACCGGCTTCGCGGTAGCCCGAAGAGGTTTCACCGGTTTTCGGGTCTTTCCAGTTGAGCGGGAACACAGGAAACCCGAGCCGGTCGCCATCGCGTTTGCTTAGTTTGCCATTCCCGTCGGGTTTGAGCAATAGGGGCAGGTGTGCAAATTCCGGCATCGCCTTTTCCCAGCCTAAGTAGCGGTAAAGCGTGACATGGAGC
>DATGXD010000062.1:0-1843 GCA_035299105.1 Paludibacter sp.
GTTTTCAAAGGGATTGAAGGTTGTGTTCCGCTCATCCACGGCAGCCAGGGTTGTGCCACATACATCCGCCGATACATGATTAGCCACTACAAGGAACCTGTGGATATTGCTTCGAGCAATTTCAGCGAGGAGGCCACCATATATGGCGGAAGCCGGAATTTCATTACAGGTATCAATAATATCATCAAACAATACAAGCCCAAAGTAATCGGCATAGCTTCGACCTGCCTTTCGGAAACAATTGGCGAAGATATACCGGGGCATATTTACCAATACCGGGATGCTTATGCAGGGAACGAAAAGCATTTGCCCACCTTTATCCATGCCTCCACGCCGAGCTATTGCGGAAGTCATGCCGAAGGTTTCCACAATACGGTGCTGGCCACCATAAAATCGCAGGCCGAATTTGAAAAAACCGGAAACCACCTGACTTTGTTCCCCGGTATGGTTTCGCCTGCCGACATCCGCTACATGAAGGAATTGTTGACTGACTTTGGCGTGAAATTCACGGTTTTTCCCGATTATAGTGAAACATTGGACAATGAATACACAGCTGAATACCAGCTGATTCCAACAGGCGGAACCCCTATTTACGAAATCAAAAAGATTGGGAATTCGAAGGCAACCATCGAATTCGGCACAAAATTCAACAAAGGGGTTTTGCGCACGAAAGAATCGACCACACAAACAGCAGGCGAATGGCTGGCATCCAATTATTATATCAAAAACCACCAAATGCCTTTGCCCATTGGCATTACGGCTACCGACCGTTTTATTGCTGCAATTGAGCAAATTACAGGTATCAAACTTCCCGAGAAGCACCAAAAGGAACGGGGACGGCTGGTGGATGCCTACGTGGATGCCCACAAATATGTTTTTGGGAAAAAAGCCCTGCTGTACGGCGAGGAAGATTTTGTAACCGCCATGGCCGACTGGTGTGAAGAAATTGGAGTGGAACCGTATTTTATCAAAGGCACTGATTTCGAAACCCTGCGGGAAGAAGCCAAAACCATTCAGCCCGACTTCTTGCTCGGCAACAGCAAAGGATACTACATAGCCCGCGAGTGGAAAATTCCATTGGTCAGGGTCGGTTTTCCAATCCACGACCGTTTCGGGGCCAACCGCATGCACCACATCGGGTACCGAGGGACAATGGAACTGTTCGACAGGGTGGTGAATGCATTGATAGAATACAAGCAGGAGAATTCGCCGGTAGGGTATAAATACCTGTAAACAAGACAAACCCCAACCCCTAAAGGGAACAGTAATTTAGTATCGACAATTAAATATTGAACAAATGGAAACAACAAAAACTATTATAAACGAAAGTAGCCCAGCTCCCCTTCAGGGGTTGGGGGTCAACTCCCACCCTTGTTTCGACAAGGAAGCAAAGCATAAAAATGCCCGTGTACACCTACCTGTAGCGCCAAAATGCAATATCCAGTGCAATTATTGCAACCGGAAATTCGATTGCGTGAACGAAAGCCGCCCGGGCGTGACTTCGTCGGTACTCACTCCATACCAGGCAGTTGAATACCTGAAAGACCTGGACGCAAGGCTCGAAAACCTGGTGGTGATAGGCATTGCAGGTCCCGGCGACCCGTTTGCCAATGCCGAAGAAACCATCGAAACCATGCGCAAGGCAAAAGCGGAATTCCCCGAAAAAATCTTCTGCCTGTCGACAAATGGCCTTGAACTGGAACAACACATTGATGAAATTGCCGAACTGGGAGTTTCGCACGTCACCATTACCATCAATGCCGTTGACCCCGAAATCACAGCCAAAATTTACAAGTGGGTTCGCTTCGACAAGCACATTTACCGCGGGTTGGAGGGTGCAACC
>DATGXD010000063.1:0-19912 GCA_035299105.1 Paludibacter sp.
CCTGATTTCGGGCATGCTTTCAATATCCTTTCGAATGCTGTCGGTAATGGTGAAACTGGAGCGCTTGCGTTGGTCGAGCGGCAAAAATCGGATAGTGAAGGTACCGATATTGCTTGAGTTTTTGGTAAACAACGAACCAAAAATATTCTTGCTGCTCGCCTGCCCCACATTGAAGTTGACCATATCAATTTCGGGATACTTTTTCTTCCATTGATCATTCAGCCTCATGCACACATTGCGGGTAATTTCCATCCGGGTCCCCACAGGCATTTCGATGGTGGCCGAAGCGAAACCACTGTCCTGCGCCGGGAAGTTTTCGGTACCCACCCAGCCCACTATCATGGGCACAAGGCTCAGGACAAAGAACAAGAACGCCAATCCGATAACCGACCATTTGTGGCGCACTGCCCAATTCACCAATTGGGAATATTTATCGTCCAGGCCATCCAGGAAACGTTCGATCGGCGAATAAACAAGCATGAAGGCCTTGCTCCGCATCGGGTTCAACCGCAACATTTGCGACGAGAGCATGGGCGTAAGCGTGAGTGCGCATATCATCGAAACGGTAATGATAATGGTCACCATCCAGCCCAGCTGGGCAAACATCACACCAGCCATGCCGGTAACCATTGTCAGCGGAAGGAACACGGCAATAATGGTCAGCGTGGAAGCTACAATGGAAAGCCCCACCTCGCTAGTCCCGTTGACAGCCGCCGTCTTCGGGCGACTACCCCGTTCGATGTGGGTGGTGATATTTTCGAGAACCACAATGGCATCGTCCACCACCAACCCGATAGCCAGCGAAAGCGAACTAAGCGAAATGATATTCAGTGTCCCGCCTGTCAAGGTGAGGTAAATAAAGGCTGCAATCAACGAAATAGGAATGGTCAGGATAATGATGATTGTTGCCCTCCAGCGGCCGAGGAAAAACAACACCACAATCATTACGAAAATCAATGCATAAATGACTGTTTCGGCCAAGCTGTTGATGGTGCGGATAATATTGTCGGAAGAGTCGTTTATCACGCTGATTTTAATGTCCGAAGGAAGGGTTTTCTCGATTTCGGGAAGCATCTTTTTCACCTCGCGGGCAATTTCCACGGTATTGGCACCGGGTTGTTTTTGCACAATAATGGTCGCCCCCTGTGTTCCGTTGCTGTAACTTTCCTGCGCACGCTCTTCCAGTTTATCGCTCACCGTGGCCACGTCCGACAGGCGGATGGTTTTCCCACCCGATGTCCCCACAATAATCTTATTAATTTCCGAAGGATCTTTGAACTCGCCCTGGACCCGCAAGGCGTAAGTGTCGCTACCCACATCCATCGAACCGGCAGGCGTGTTGAGGTTCTCCATTCGGATGCTTTGCGAAAGCGATTCCACGGTAAGATGGTAGGCTTCAAGCTTCACCGGGTCGACGTACACCTGGATTTCGCGCTGGGGAGCCCCACTCACCGATACCGTTCCCACACCGTTGATACGTGCCAGCGGGTTGCCCACCTTGGTATCGAGGATTTTGTACAGTGCCGGCAAACTTTTATCAGCCGTGGCCGACATCATGATTACCGGGATCATGTCGGTGCTCAACTTAAAGATTATCGGGTCTCCAACCCCCGAAGGCATGTATGATTTTACAAGGTCTAATTTATTGCGGATATCGTTTGTAACCACATTCAAGTCCAGGCCGTAATCAAATTCCAACGTGATAATTGAACGGTTCTCGCGCGAGGTAGACTTGATATCCTTCAGGTTCGAGACCGTGCTCAGCGAACTTTCGAGCGGTTTTGTTACGTTTGTTTCCACGTCCGAAGCGCTTGCACCATTGTAGGTGGTCATCACCATAATGGTGTTGGTCTCAATTTTAGGCAACAAATCGATAGGCAGTTTTGAATAGGAGATAAGCCCCAGCAATACGACTGCGATAAAAAGAATCGAGGTCATAACCGGCTTTCTCACCGCACTTTGATATAAACTCATATTATTGGTTTACAATTAATTGTTGATAATTGGAAATTAAATCGGAATCGATTATGTGTTCGAAAACACATATTGATATATTTTTTAATGAAAGTAAGTAATTATGTAGTTACGAGTTACAAGTTACGAGTTACAAAGCCTATTTATAAGATTATTGGCAAAAAGAATATCATCAATTATTGCCAATCACTTAATCCGTCTACTTGTCTACTCGTCTACTCGTCCACTCGTCTACTCGTAACTTGTAACTCGTAACTCGTAACTCGTAACTTGTAACTCGTAACTTGTAACTCGTAACTGATTGGTTATTCCATCACCTTCACCGATGTGCCGTCAACCAGTTTCGACTGGCCTGCAACCACAACTTGCTCGCCGGCATTCAAACCCGAAAGTATTTCATAATCGGAATCGATACGGCGGCCGAGTTCCACTTGCTTGTATTGCACTTTACCCCCGTTGTATGCGAATACAAACCTGGCTCCCGAACCAACCTGTTTCACAACAGCCAAATCGGGGACAACCACCCGTTTGGCCTTGCCAAATTCCATGGTGACACGTGCAAACATGCCGGGTTTGATTTTGCCACCCGGGTTATTCACCCTGATTTCCGACCCAAATGTACGTGTGCGCTCGTCGATTGTGGGATATACCAGGTTGATTTTGCCCGAAAACGCTTCCTTCCCGAAAACATCGAACCCCACTTTCACAGGCATTCCGGTTTTAACCTGGGCATAAAACCCTTCGGAAACATTGACGACAAGTTTCACCTGGTTGGTATTCATAACCACAAGCACGGGCCTTTGAGCCGAATACATGTCGCCACTGTCGTAATTCCTTTCGGTAACCACGCCACTGATTGGACTAAGCAGGTAGGTGTTCTCCGACAAGTTCTTGAGGTTTGCCTGGGCAATGTCCAGTTGCAGTTTGGCGTTGTCAAGTTCCTGTTGCGATGCCCCGCCCACTTTGTAGAGTTCCTGCACGCGGTTATACATCTTTTTCATGTTTTCTATTTGGGTTTCTGAATTCGAAAGGTTCACAACATCCATTTGTACGATTTTCTGGCCTTTAGCCACATGGTCGCCTACTTCAACGAGGATATTCCGGATACGACCCGGAGCTGCAGGAGCAATGCTGTTTTTCGATTCGGGCTGAACCGTCGCAGTATATTCGTATGTCTGCTCCACTTCCCGTTCAGCAGTGCTTTGAATCTTCACTTTAGGAATTTCAACTGCATCCTTTTTCACCCCTGTGTCTTTCTTCTTACACGAACCAAGGCCCAGCGTAAAAGCCAATAATGCAAATCCGAATAGTTTAATCTTTTTCATTTCTATCTTAATTATTTTGTTTACAATGGTTTATTTTACGGTTTCCTTTCCAAGCAATTTTTCCAAATCTGCCTTTGCAGACAAATAGTCAAAAATTGACTGGTTGTACATCAACCCGGCCTGGATATAAGCCAGTTCCGCATTTGAGAAATCGAGATAGGTACTCGACCCCACCTCGTACATTTTTTTCGAAATGGCAACGGCTTTTTCTGCCTGCCGGAGCCCTTCCTTGTTCGAATCGATTTTCTTCAACGATTTTTTTATGTTGTCCATGTACGAAATAGACTGCAATTGGATGCTCCTTTCCAGGTTTGCCTTCTGAAAATCAAGTTCGTTCAACTGGACTTTGATTTGTTTGGACTTGTAGTATTTTGAACCGCCTTGGAAAATCGGAACCGACAAGCTCACACCCAATGTCGACATGGGAAACCATTTCTGGCTTTTTGTAAAAGTTCCCGAATCGTTGGCCATCGACATAAACTGGTAATTAAAACTTGCAGCCAAAACAGGCAGTAATGAAGCCTCGTGAACCTTAAGCGACTGGTTCAATTGCTTTTGCTGTATCGAGAACAGTTTTAAATCCGAATTATTTCCCAATTTGGCCGTATCAATCTGCATCACATCGCCATACATGGTCGACTCGAAATCAGACAATTTGCCTTCAACATTCAGTTCGGTGTACATATCTATCCCCATCAACATTTTCAGCTGGAGTTTGCCCATGTTCACTCCGCTTTCGGCCGACACCACATTCGACAAGGCGTTTTTAACCTGGACATCGGCACGTATCCATTCGAACTCGGACACTGTGCCTTGCTTGTACTTATTGTAGATGATTTTCGAGTTCTCAATCGTGTTGTTGTAGCTCCTTTTGATAACATCATAGGAATCCTGCGCCAACAAGATTCCATAATATGCTTTGGTAACCTGGTTGTACAGCGATATTTTCGACGCCCTGGCCGATTCATTCACAGCCTCGAGTTCGATATCACTCATCTTTAAAGTCGCCCATAAAGTAGGGGCAACCAGTGGCAACGAAGCTGAAAGACCCGAAGTGAAGGTGTTGTCACGACCCACTTCAATACTTCCATCGCCCGTTCTGGGAGCTGTCATCGCGGCCATATAAGCCTCGTGTCCCGATTTGACCGCATCGGGAACTGTCAACCCCAAGGCCTGGGGCAGGATATTGGTTAAATAAACCGACTGCGGATCGACAAATCCCGACATATCGAACCCATCCAGGTACATTTTCTGCTTTTTTACTGCACGCTGGTAAGCTGCCGACAATGAAACCACCGGAAGCAATCCCCCCTGGCGTTCTTTCTTCGAATAACTTACCCTTTCTATTTCTTTATTTGCCACTTTAATGGTCGGGCTTTCGCTCATTGCTATTTCCAACGCTTTTGAAAGTGACACGGTAATGGTGTCTTGCGCCTGGATTATGCCTGCATGCAACATGCAGGCAATGGCAGCTATCAAAACATTTTTTTTGCTAATCTGTCTCACATTCCTTTTCATTACTGTTATTAATTTTTGTTCCATATTGTCCGGCTGTTAAACTGGGGATATCGTTCCACTTGCTTTTGCAGTGCAAATTAACGGCCCTATCTTCTTTTGCACCACAAAAAATCGACAAATAATTGCTTTTTCCCCGACGAAGAAGCCATAATTGTGTGTCAAAAAAAATGGATTTCAAGGACAAAGCCAGGAGTACCTTAAAAAGTAAGGGAATTTTCCTTCATGTATTCAAGTCCTTTTTCGCTGGCAATTAAATGGATTATCAAATCAATGAAAAAATCAAACAATTGCTTTTTCGAATATTTCTTAGAAGCTTGCTGCATCAAGGCAAACGTAGATTTAACTTGCACCGAATGGAAAAGGGAAGTCATTTCCACATCCAAATCCTGGCGGTAAAAGCCTTCGCTGATACCCTGGCGTAAATTATGCTCGAATCCAATCCTTATTTCTTCGTACTTGCGTTGTTCGTGCCTTTCGTAAACCTTTGGATAGTATTTCTCCAAATCATAACACATGGTGGTTGACTCGCTATCAATCTTCTTTTTTACTTCCTTGATTATCAAAACCAAAGATTCAATCGCATTTTTATCCTTGAGCAACTTGGCGAATTTATCGTAATTGTATTTTTTTTGATAATCAAGAACAGCATCGACCAAATCTTCCTTTTGGGGAAAGCAGGTATAAAAGGTTTTCTTCGATATCCGAATCTCATTACAAACATTATCGATGGATACGCTACGAATTCCGTATTGCTCGAACAAGCGTGTGGCGGTCATTACTATGCTTTCAGACAAATCCTTCATTTTGCAAACTCGGTATTTAATATTTCCAATCAAATGCAACTTCACATTCGGGGACTGCAAAATTAGTAAAAAGTAGAATAAAATTGCTATTTTATTTCAATACAATTCTATATTATTTTTCAAATGCATACATATATAGCTATGTATCTGACACATAGCAACAAGAACATGGAAACTATTTTATAAATAAAGTTTTCAAGTTTCTCTTATGGAACAAAAAAAGCATCTCGGGGGAGATGCTTTCTTTATAAAATTCAATTCCGTTTATTTATTTCGGATACGTTTAAAAATAACAGAAGTAGTATTTGATTTTTGGGAAGAATTCCCATTCGAGGAACCATACCCGTAACCATATCCGTAGCCATAACCCAAGCTTTCATCGGTGCCGTTCAGCACAACCCCAATCTTATTGATCCGCTTGTGCTTGTAGATGTCATTTATCAAGGCAGTTGCTTCGCGCGGCGTATAATTCCTGCGCACCACATAGATACAATTATCAACAATACGGCTCAACAGGTAGGTGTCTGAAATAACTCCTACCGGTGCGGAATCCACTATGATATAGTCGTATTCGTTTTTGAGCGAACTAAACAACTCTTCAAGCCTTGGATTCATCAACAATTCGGCAGGATTTGGGGGAATTGGCCCGGCCGGGATAACATCCAGATAGTCGTGGAAACCGGATGGAACAATGATATCGTGCGGTTTGTACGACGAATCGGCAAGATACAGGGTTACTCCATTTGATTTAGGAATATGCAGGTATTCGCCCAGCATCGGGTTGCGGACATCAAGCCCCACAAGTACCACCCGTTTCTTAAGCAGCGCAAATGTCATGGCCATGTTAATTGCAGTGAACGATTTTCCTTCACCGCTTATGGTGGAAGTAACCAGAATCACCGGCGATTTCACACCTCCCAGCACAAAATTCATATTGGTCCTGATAAGCCGGAACATTTCCACAAGCGGTGTTGTCTTGCCTTCCCTCACCACAATCCTGTCGGCCTCCTTATTGACTGCAATTGAACCCAAGAATGGAACTTTCAGCAATCTAAGCAATTCTTTCTTATCCGATATCTTGTCATTGAGTAAGTCTTTCAGATAGATAACTCCAACCGGAACCACCAATCCCAACAACAGGGCAACCAACAAAATCATCATGCGCTTCGGTGCAACCGGTGTCATGGAAGCATAGGCGAGATCGAGCGTTTTTGCCGACGGAATGGTACTTGCCAAGCTCAAGGCGTTTTCCTCGCGTTTTTGCAACAAGAACAAGTATAGCTTCTGCTTGATTTCCTGCTGGCGCTTGATTTCAATAAACTGGCGTTCCTGGGTTGGCACTTCCTTGATTTTCGAGGCAAATTGCCGGTTCTTGCCTTTTACATCCTTCAAGGCAATACGCACACCATCTTTAATGCTTTGTATGCTGACAATTATGCTTTTCCGGATTTCCTTCAGCTGTTGCTCCATTTGTATCAACACCGGGTTCTTTTCGTTGGTGGTGCGCTGCAATTTCATCCGCTCAAGCAAAGCCTGGTTGTACTCCTGAACCAGCTGGAGCAGGGATTTGTCTTCTATCCCCAAGTTCGCCGGAACCAGGTTGTATTGGTTCTTGCCATCTTTCACATATGTTTCGATGTAACCAACCAGGTTCAACTGGGTTTCGAGTTCAGCCAGCTTATTATCATACTCGCTCGCCGATTTCAGGAAAATTTCGGCTTCGGAACTCAAGTCGGTAAGGCCTTTTTCACGTTTGTAGCTTTCAACATTCATTTCCACATCCTGCAATTCACCACTGATAATCCTCAGGCGATCGTCCACGAAATCGGCTGTATTGGTGGCAATTTTATTCTTGTCGGTTACTGCATCTTCATTGTAAAGTTCGACCAGCTTGTTCAGGACATCCTTTGCCTTTGGACAGTTCTCCGCCACGGTGGAAATAGTAATGGCATTGGCTTTTTTGTTTACCGCCGCCACATTAATGGATGTTGAAAGAGACTCGGTAATCACATTCATGGGATATGAAATCATTTTGAACGACTCTCCCACTTTCACCGTTCCAACCTGGGCAAACCTCAATATCCCAACCGGTGTCTGGATTGGCCGGTTCAAATCATTGACCGTGAATTCCCGTTTATCTTGTCCAACCATGTATTTAACCACATACCCGTCCGCTTTGCGTTTAACACGCAATTCCAGCACCTGCTTTGTTGTATCATTGAAATAGGCAGGAACTATCAACCGAATCGGGGTAACCGGATAAAGTTCGGTGTATTTCCAACCCGACTTCCGGAAATACTGCGTTTCGATGTGAAGCGATTTTATCACCGAAGCCACAATTGATTTTGAAGTCAACACCTGGATTTCATCTTCAACTTCCTTCGACGACCCCGACACCCCCAAACCATCAAGCATGGACATATCAATCAAACCCGCCGAACCTTGGTCCTTACGAAGCAATATGCTGGTTTGCACCTGGTAAAGTTCGTTTGTCACTTTCAGATATGCATAAGCACCTACAAGGCAGACAAAGGCAGACAACAAAAACCAGTACCACTTACCCAGGTACTTGAACAAAATCTCCCTCAGGTTAATTTCATCTGTGGTTTGGGCATTTGCACCTTGAGTTGGTGATACCACATGGGTACTAACGACATTACTATTCTTTAGGGTTGTGCCAGGAATGAGATTTTCCATTATAACAAATTATTTGACAGCTCTGAGAAGCCAAGGATATTAAAAAAATTATTATTTGGTTATTGAAATAATCACCGCAACAGTTGTCACGATAGTGGAGACAGCCGACAAGTACAGCGAGATATTCTGGGACCCAATCGATTTAACCTTGTTTGGCTCCACATACAGCACATCGTTCTGCTGCAAGTAAAAATACGGCGATTTGAAAATCTCATCGGAATTCAGGTTCAGCCTCACAAATTCGAGCTTGCCGTTGTTTTCGCGTGTGAGCAACACGTTTTCGCGCCGGCCATACACGGTCATATCGCCGGCCAGACCCAAAGCATCCAGGATGGTTATCCTTTCGTTCGAAACAGCATACTGCCCGGGCCGAAGGACTTCGCCCAGCACGGTGATCTTGTAGTTCATAAACTGTATGGTGACAATCGAATTCGTGAGGTAAGGCGACAATTTTTCGTTCAATTGCGCGATAGCCTGCGATTTGGTGAAACCGGCCAAATGGATTCTTCCAATAACCGGGAAATCGATATTTCCATTAATATCCACAAGGTAGGATTGCAACGTGGGCGCCGAATAAAGCTGCTCACTTCCCGGGGTGGCGTACGAGACAAGCGGAAGGTTGAACGGGGCAACAGCCTTTGGGTCAAGGCCGGTCACTGTTATTGACAACAAATCGCCTGAGCAAATACGGGCTTCGTGCGCCTTGTAAAACGACTTGTTAATCGAATCGGCCGAATTTGAATTCACGCCCGAGAAATACGCAATTTCCTTTTGCGAGACACAACCTGTAAGCAGGATGCTTGAAATCACGAATAAGAGATAAGTTTTCTTCATGCAAATCGATATTTTGGACAAAACGAATTGTCCAGATTCAGGGGAAAAGAAACACACAACAAATTGAGTTCACAAAAGTACGAATTTTGTAAAAAACTCACAAACCAAAAAACACTAAATAATGAAAACACCCAATCCCAATACCGGGAAAATCACTCAAAATGATTTATTGGCAAACCGGGAAAACAATCCAAATCGAGATGACAAAGGATAGTATATCAACACAATATCCACAAAAACACACAAATAATTGCAACAACGAAGAAGCAACGAAATTAGTGTATTACAAACGCTTTTTTTTCAAATTATTTTCAAGTTCCATTTATCCCTGGAGAATTACAGAAATCACCTTGCACATGCCGAACACCGGGTTAAATTTAGCTTGAACAGCTTTACATCCTGCCCTTTTTAGTAACGTAACAAGCCATGCACTCCCCTTCGAAAGTCCGCACCTATACCCGTGGCCCGCCCTGCACCAAACCCACCATGCGAAAAGAGGAAAACAGGATTTGCAAGTTTAAATGAATTTAATTTTTTCCCTCTCATTATTAATAGTTTAGAAAGCCTGCGATATTATATTTTTTAAATAAATTGTATATCAAACAGTTAGAATTTTACATAATATTTTTTATGCGGAAACTCAAAATTTAGCACCAAATTATTTTGTTGTTTCAAAAGAAAGCACTATGTTTATTGCACTTTAGAAATCATAGTTTTTTAAACAATTCTAACACTTCAATATCATGACAAAAACGATAACATTCAACGAGCTGCGTAAGTTGAAAGATTCACTTCCAAGTGGGAGCATGACCAAGATTGCCGAAGAACTTGGTCTGGAAAAAGAAACAGTACGTAATTATTTCGGAGGTCATAATTTTCAGGATGGCAAAAGTTGTGGAGTCCATATCGAGCCTGGTCCCGATGGAGGTTTAGTGATGTTGGATGATACGCAAATCCTTGATTTGGCTTATCGGATTTTGGATGACCAGAAATCATAAAAAGAATAAGAATAACGGGAAAGCAGTGGTATTTTGTCACTGCTTTCTTTTTTGCCAGTGCTTTATTTTTGAATGGTTCGTTGCAATGGTATTATTCAACGGATAAACTTTCCTATCCTTAAAAAAAAGTTTACTTTTGCATCCGAATCATGATTTAGAAAAACCTTTTCGATGAATTTACCCCAAGCATTTATCAAACGTACGAGCGAGCTATTAGGAGATGAATTCCAAGAGTTGGAACATGCGCTAAACCAAGCGGCTCCTGTAAGCATACGGGTAAACGACAAGCTGGAAATGAGACCTTCGGACGAAAAGGTTGCCTGGTGCGAGCATGGCTATTACCTGAACGAACGGCCGCTTTTCACAGCCGACCCGTTTTTCCATTCGGGCGCCTATTACGTCCAGGAAGCCAGTTCCATGTTCCTGTACCAGGCTGTAAAACAACATTTTGCAACGGCACGAACGGTACTCGACCTGTGTGCGGCACCGGGGGGGAAATCGACACTCCTCACCCAGGCACTGCCCGAAGGCAGCTTGCTGGTAAGCAACGAAATTGTGCGCTCGAGGGCTTTCATACTGGCCGAAAACATTATCAAATGGGGAAACCCTTGCAACGTGGTTTCGAACAACCAGCCGCGCGATTTCCAGAACCTGCCGGCTTTCTTCGATGCCTTGGTGGTAGATGCCCCCTGTTCCGGCGAAGGCATGTTCAGGAAAGATGCGGGTGCCATTGCCGAGTGGTCGGAAAGCAATGTCAACCTTTGCGTAAAACGCCAGCGCGAAATACTCGCCGATGTTTGGGACACGCTGAAAACCGGCGGTGTCCTAGTATACAGCACTTGCACTTTCAACCGCGAGGAAAACGAGGAAAATGTGCAGTGGGTTTGTAGCGAACTCGGAGCCGAACCGCTTTCGATAGACCTGCAAGGCAACAACGACATTGTGTCGAGCGATGTGGGTTATCGCTTCTATCCCCATAAAATCCGTGGGGAAGGATTTTTCCTGGCTGTGATGAGAAAAAATTCGATGCCGCCAACCGGAGTCCGAATCAAAACAGACAACCGGAAAAGCCTGAAGGCATTAACTCCCGGCCATTTCAAGCCGTTTTTACTCAAGCAGCCAGAAACCAATGTACTGGTACAGGAAAACAATGCCGTACATGCATACCCCGAAGAGCGTGTGAATGATTTCCTGTGGTTGAGCAAACAGCTTCGTTGCCTCCATTCGGGAATTCTGATGGGCGAACTGAAAGGAACAGACTTCATTCCTTCCCCCGGCCTCGCCTTATCAAAAAAATTAGACGGTAGTTTGCCCACAAAAACCGAAGTCGACTACCACACCGCCATTGCATTCCTGAAAAAAGAAGCAATCCAATTGCCCGGCACTGAACGCGGCTACATACTTGTTTGCTTCAAAGGACAAGCCTTAGGCTGGGTGAAAAACGTGGGTAACCGCTGCAACAACTTATACCCGCAAGAATGGCGGATCAGAATGAAACTTTAATATAGCAAGTTGGTTATAAATATCATAGCATCTTTAAACCGGTATTTCAATGAATTTCATTTTTCTGGGAACAGGCACATCTACAGGCGTGCCGCAAATTGGATGTGAATGCAGCGTTTGTGTTTCCGGCAACCGGAAAGACAAACGGTTGAGAGCCTCCGTGTTGATCAGTGAAGGAGATACACGGATCCTGATCGACTGCGGGCCGGACCTCCGGCAACAATTGCTCCAGAACAACATCAACAAAGTCACAGGTATTTTAATATCGCACGAACATTACGACCACATTGGCGGGTTGGACGATGTGCGGCCCTTGGGCCATACCAGCATTTACGCCGAACACAGGGTTCTGGACGCTATAAAGCGAGCCATGCCTTATTGTTTTGCCGAAAACAAATACCCGGGGGTTCCCATTATCAACCTGAGCGAAATTGGCGAAGAACCTTTTTTCATTGAAGGGACCCTGATTCAACCCATTAGGGTCATGCATGCAGACCTTCCGATACTGGGTTACCGCATCGGGAATTTTGCCTACCTGACCGATGTGAAAACCATCGATGAGAAATCGATAAACTTGCTTGAGGATTTGGATGTCCTGGTTATCAATGCATTGAGGCACAAAACACACATTTCGCACTTATCACTGAAAGAAGCATTGGAAATAGCCGGAAAAATCGGCGCTGGTAAAACATATTTCACCCACATGAGCCACGACATGGGTTTGCACGACGCGGTAAACAAATTGCTGCCCGCAAATGTCGAACTGGCATATGATGGATTATCGATCAATATTTAAATTGCAATACTATTTACACAATAACCTGCACTTCTCTGAAATGAAAAAAATAGAACTAAAACTTCCGGGGCTTATTGTCATTTCCCTATTATTAAGTTCGTGCAACCAAATGCTTTATACAAGCTTGGACATATTGCGTCCGGCCAAGGTGGCATTTGCACCTGAGGCCAGCAACCTGCTTCTAGTAAACAACTCCACTCCACAACCTGCCGGCCAGGGACACCGCACCATACCTTACAACGCAGCCCCCAAACGGGTGGAATTGCCAACCGACAGCATGTCCCTCTTTTGCCTAGGGGCTTTGACCGAAGAATTAGGAAACAAGGACTTCTTTACATCGGTCAAAATGTTGCCGCAGTCATTGAATAAAAGCAACGACCCGAACACAATAACATTGCTGAACGACTCGACGGTCAGGGCATTATGCCTCTCCAACACTGCAAACACAGTGCTGGCGCTCAACAACATTAAAGTGGCTGACGATTTGACAGAATACTACTTCAACGAAACGGGTAGCTGGCTAATTGCCCTTGAATGCAGGATTGAAACAAATTGGAGCGTGCATTATTTAAACAACATGCAAGTAACAACGGTCCATTTCAAAGACACGGCATACTGGGAATCAGAATCGTACAACCGCCGGGAAGCTTATGCCGGTTTAGCCAAAAGGCCGGATGCGTTGATTGACGCCGCATTGAACGCCGGCCGCAAATCGGGGGACAGGTTTGTGCCATACTGGGAAAAAGCCGACCGTTATTTTTTCAATCCAGCCAACAAGCAAATGCGTGCCGGAATGGATTCGGTGTACCTGAAAAACTGGAATGCCGCCATAAGGATCTGGGGGGAAGTAGCCAACAGAAGCAAAAACGAGACAACGAAGGCTCAAGCTGCCAACAACATAGCCATTGCATACGAAATACTTGGAAATATCGACAGGGCATTGGAATATGCGACCTTATCCTACAATATCCGCAGCAAGATGAATAACTCTGATTTCGAAGCTTATCTTCGCGCCCGTAGCTATGTGAAAGAACTAAGCCAACGGAAAAAAGAAATCCCCATCTTAAAGAAACAATTGGGAGAATAACAAACAACCCCCTACTTAACAAATAACATTTATTCGATTATGCTGACATTATCAGACAAACTGACTTTGGAGAAAAAAGGAATTTCCGCGGAACAAATCGAGAAACAACTCCATTCATTTCAAACAGGTTTTCCATACCTGGAAATCCGCCATGCCGCCGAACCCGGCAAGGGAATCATCCAGTTTTCGGAAATGGAAAAACAATTCCTGCTAAACGTGTGGAACGAGTACCTCCAGACCGATGCCTCGATAATCAAGTTTGTCCCGGCCTCGGGCGCTGCAAGCCGCATGTTCAAGGACCTTTTCGAATTTATCGAAAAAGAACCCGCCGAACCAACCACCGCCTTCGAAAACAAATTTTTCCAGGACTTGGAAAAGTTTGCGTTTTTCGATGAGCTGAATTCAACTTGCCTGAAAAACCAAGGAGAAACGACATCAAACATGGAAGCCAACAAACAGTACAAGGAAGTGGTTGAAAACCTGCTGCTTGCCAAGGGAATGAATTATGGGTCGCTACCAAAAGGACTGCTTAAGTTCCACTCCTATCCCGCCCAAAAACGGACTCCGATGCAGGAACACTTGGCCGAGGGGGCGCTTTACGCAGCCAACAAGAACAAGGAAGTCAATATCCATTTCACCGTATCCAAGGAACACCGCCTGCTGTTCGAGAAGCATTTGAACGAATCAATCCAAGCGTTCGAAGAACAGTACAACGTCCGGTACAATGTGGGTTTTTCAGAACAAAAACCATCGACCGACACCATTGCCGCCAACGAAAACAACGAGCCATTCAGGGATAACGGCGAACTGGTTTTCCGCCCCGGCGGTCATGGCGCGCTGATTGAAAACCTGAACGACCTCAATGGCGAGGTGATTTTTATTAAGAATATCGACAACGTGGTCCCCGACTGGATGAAAGACATAACGGTAACCTACAAGAAAACCATTGCCGGGCTGCTGGTTTTCCTGCGGAACCAAAGTTTCACATACCTTCAAGAACTTGAAAACAAACTTATTACAACCGACAAACTTGCAGAAATAAGCCGTTTTTGTGAAGCCGAATTAAACAACCACCGCGTTGGAATTGAATCGTTGTCAAACGAAGAATTAAGAACTTACCTGTATGAAAAATTGAACCGTCCAATGCGTGTCTGCGGCATGGTGAAAAATGCCGGGGAACCTGGAGGCGGCCCGTTTTTCACGGTCAACGCCGATGGCACTGTATCGCCACAAATCCTGGAAAGTTCGCAAATCGACCTGAACAATCCCGCCGACAAGGAAAAAATGCTGCGGTCGACCCATTTTAATCCGGTAGACCTGGTGTGTTCGGTGAAGAATTACAAAGGGGAAAAGTTCGACCTTACCCGGTTTGTGGATGTGAACACCGGGTTTATTTCATCGAAATCGAAAAACGGGAAAGAACTGAAAGCATTGGAACTCCCGGGACTTTGGAACGGCGCAATGAGCGACTGGAATACGATATTCGTTGAAGTCCCGCTCGAAACTTTCAATCCGGTTAAAACCGTGAACGACCTGCTGCGACCCGAACACCAGGAAATGTAACAATCGCCTTCGGCACGAAATAGGCTGGCTCAGGAATTTTGAGGCAGCCTATTTTTAACATTCAGGGAACACACCCGGCTTCAATAATCTTAACATCGTCCAGCGGGCGGTCTGCTTCGTTGGTCTTTGTTTTCGATATTTTTTCAACCACATCCATGCCTTCAATGACTTCGCCAAACACGGTATATTCGCCATCAAGATGCGGAGTACCACCAATCGTTTTATAATCCGCACGTTGACTGGCGGTAAATTTGAAAACCGGGCGGGACAACATCCTGCGCTTTACTTCGGCACGAATCCAATTGTTCAGCGAGTCGAGCTTGCGCCGGTTATGTTCCTGACGGTATTTACCGGTTTCTGCATTGCGCTCAAATCTCAACTGCCCGAGAAGTTTTGCTTCCGCCCCTTGCTGGATATTCCTCTCCAGCTCATCAAGTTCGCCATCGGTGAAAACCCTCCCGCAAACAATAAAAAACTGGCAACCCGAAGATGCTTTCAGCGGGTTCACATTGTCGCCCTGGCGGGCAGCAGCCAACGCGCCCCGCTTATGGTAATAACGCGGATAAACGAACTCTGCCGGCACGGTATAACCCACATCACCCGAACCCAGCATGGCATCGGGCAGGGCATCCTTCGATTCCGGGTCACCCCCCTGGACCATGAAATCGGCAATCACCCGGTGGAAAAGCAGCCCATTGTAAAAACCAGCCTTCACCAGCTTGGTAAAATTTTCACTGTGCCGGGATGTCTCGGGATACAAGCTAACCACAATATCCCCGTAGTTGGTCTTAAACCTGACATGCGAGCAAGCATCATTTTTGCCCGAACAAGAAATCGCAAACATCAACGTGATGAAAATCCAAAAATATTTTCTCATTTTTCTTTATTAAACAGCAAACCATTAAACAACTTAATCCTTGATAAAATTGTTATCCTACCGATGGCAAAAATACAAAATATCGCAAATGACACCCGGCCTGGAGCTGAAATAATTTTCAAAAAAGGTCGGGCAAGCACCGGCAATTCCATATATTTGCAAGCAGTAGTTGAAAAAAACCAATTTTGAAGTTATAATGGAATTAATTATCTTTATGCTATCAAAACCGGGAAACGTATGAAAACCGACTTATGAAATAACAAGTGAAGATATATTTGAAACCAACTTCTTCTATTTCAGAAAAATCGGCAAAACAAAATCGGCAAAACCAAGTATGATTACCCTCAAAGCGGCCTACGCGGGGGTAATATTTTCAAACACTTATAGAATCTGGAATGTCAAAAATTTACGAAATCAAACTGCCTTTCAAATTAGTAAAAAGATACGTTGTATTCACTTTCAAGCGTTTTTATTCCGAATTCATTGTCACCGGGCAGGAGAATATCCCCACCGGCAGTCCTGTTATCTTCGCCCCCAACCACATCAATGCCTTGATGGATGCCTTGGCTGTCCATGCCGTTATCCCGAAAAACATGCCTTTGGTTTTCTTGGCCCGCTCCGATATATTCAAGAACAAGCACATGGCCCGGATCTTGAATTTCGTAAAAATAATGCCTACTTTCCGCATGCGCGACGGAATTGAAAACCTGGACAAGAACAACGGGATTTTTGAACGTTGTGTCGACATCCTGGACCACAATGCCACCATTGGCATAATGCCCGAAGGCAACCAGGGCGAAAGGCAGCAGCTCCGCCCACTGGTGAAAGGAATTTTCCGCATAGCTTTCGCTGCCCAGCAGAAATACGGAATCCAGCCGGGCGTTAAGATTGTGCCTGTGGGAATCCACCTCGGACATTTCGTGAAATGCGGAAAACATATCATTATCAATATTGGCAAACCCATCGAGGTTTCCGAGTTTATGGAAACCTACAATGAAAACCCGGTACTTGCCACCAACCAAATCCGTTCCAGGCTGCGGCAAGAGATTATAAACCTGTCGCTCGACCTGGCAACCCCGGATTATTATTTCTGCTTCCGCTCGGCTGTGAAAATAGCGAAATATCCTTACCTGCAAGAGCATGGAATCCCCGACAGCACCTACAACCGGTTTGTGGCCCGCCAAAAAATAGCTAAAAAACTGGTCGACATTGAAAAGAACCAACCCGGCATAATAGAAGAACTCGAACTTCAATGCACGCAATACGAAAAAAACCTCAGCACGCTGAATCTTCGCGACTGGGTTTTCGACAAGTTGCCACACACGTTGACCGAGACAGCATTGGAAAGTCTGAGGCTACTGGTTACCCTGCCGGTTTTCCTGGTTGGATTTGCCACCAACATTCTTCCTTTCACCGTGCCGGTTTATCTCCGGAAACATGTGTTCAAGGTAAAAGACTGGGGGTTTTTCAGTTCGGTGCATTTCCTGCTGGGTTCCCTGGCATTCCCATTCTTCTACCTTGTGGAAACTGCAGTTTTTTACCATCTTTCCCCTTTCCCCTGGTGGGTATCGGGAGTTTTTTTAACTATTCTCTACCCGGTTGGCAAAATGTCGTTGCGCTGGTACAAGGATTTCTTGAAACTTTTGGCACGCTTCAGGTTCAGGAGGCTTTTAAGGACAAAACCGGGCCTTGTTGCAGAAACTGCCGAACTTAAAAAGCATATCACGCGAATGGTATTGCACTGCCAGAAGCTACAAAAAAAGGAAGTCCAATGTTGAACTTCCTTTCTTTATGGTAGCGGGAACGAGAGTTGAACTCGTGACCTCCGGGTTATGAATCCGACGCTCTAACCAACTGAGCTATCCCGCCATGTTTTTTCTAAAGCGGTGCAAAGATAGGCTTTTTTGCGCACACGGCAAACTTTTGTAATGAAATTTTCAAAATTTCCCGAACATGTAAGATTTAATCAATTCTACACCAACCAGTTACTGATTGCCAACCGCCTTCAATCCCAGTTCATCACCAATCTGGAGCATCAATTCATAAGCAGCCTGGTACTCGTTGGGGATAACCCCGTCGAGGATGGCATCTTTTATGCGCGTTTTTATTTCGCCAACTATCGAAGAGGCCGGCAGATTAAATGTTCCCATAATTTCACCTCCTCCAATAGGAGGTTGGAAGTTCCGGATTTTGTCTTTTTCTTCAATTTCCTTCAGCTTCTGGCGGACCAGCCTGAAGTTCTCCCTGTACCTTCTTACCTTGTCCTGGTTCTTTGAAGTGATGTCGGCTTCGCACAGCATCATCAAATCATCGATATCGTCGCCAGAATCGAACAGCAGGCGGCGGATGGCCGAGTCGGTTACTTCCTCCTCGCTCAACACCATGGGCCTCATGTGCAGCGAAACCATTTTCTGTACATACTTCATTTTTTCATTGGTCGGCAGTTTCATCCGCCGGAATATTTCAGGGATCATCTTTTCGCCAATGAAATTGTGGTTGTGGAATGTCCAGCCCAACCTGTTGTCGAATCGTTTGGTGCGTGGTTTTCCAATATCGTGCAACAATGCAGCCCATCGCAGCCACAGGTTATCAGTATGTTGGCACAAGTTATCCAACACAGCCAATGTATGGTAAAAATTGTCTTTATGGCCAACCCCGTCTTTGGTTTCAGCACCTTTGAGAGCAAGCACTTCGGGGAAAACCAGTTCGAGCAATCCTGTTTTCTCGAGCAGGATAAACCCTACCGATGGCTTCCTCGACATTAATATTTTATTCAATTCCTCTGCAATCCGTTCTTTGGAAATAATGGAAATCCTCCCTTTATTCCTGACAATGGCATCGAAAGTGTTCATCTCGAGGTAAAATCCCAGCTGGGCCGCAAACCGGATCCCGCGCATCATCCTCAGCGGGTCGTCGGAGAACGTGATATCGGGATTGAGGGGCGTGCGGATAACAAAATTCTTCAGGTCGACCAATCCATCAAAGGGGTCGACCAATTCGCCAAAACGGTCTTTGTTCAGGCAAATGGCCAGTGCATTGATTGTGAAATCGCGCCGGTTTTGGTCATCCTCGAGCGTGCCATCCTCCACAATGGGTTTCCGGGAATCGCGCTGGTAAGATTCCTTCCGAGCCCCCACGAATTCAACTTCGAGTCCCTTCAGTTTGACCTGTGCCGTACCAAACGACTTGAACACCGCCAGTTTGGCTTTGTGCCCCAGTTTCCGGGCGACACGTTCGGCCAACTCGATACCGCTTCCCACCACCACCACATCAATATCCTTGGAAGGCCTTTGAAGGAAAATGTCGCGGACGTACCCGCCAATCACATAGCATTCTTGCTGCTTTTCGTCAGCCGCTTCCGATATTATCTGGAAAATCTTATCTTGTAAATATTGTTGCATCAATTGTTTTTCGTGAGTTTTTAATCCGGATACAAAAGTACAGCAATAAATCTAGATGGCAAATTTAGTAAAATAAAAATTCCCCGTTCCATTCAACCTGAAACGGGGAATGCGCTTATTGCACTTTCTTCTCCCTTCTTGCCCGGGCTTTTTTCAATTCCGCCTCGAGCCTTTCAATTTCCTTCTCCTGGTGGTTGATTGTTTTCAGGAGTTCATTCAATTCCTCGTTTTCGATGGTTGTGGGGTATTGGGCGTCCACCCTTTCGAGGAAGTCGGCCAACACATTCATGTAGTTCATAAATGCTTCGTACGCCGAGTCGAAATTCGTACCAAAAGGATCCTTGTGGCTCATGTACCTGAAATGGTCGGTCGATTGCAACATGAGCCAGTCGCGCTGCAAAGGCTTGTCGTTGCACAACCGCACCCTTTCACTCACCGCATACAACTTCGACAAGGCTTCAATCTGCAAATCGTTCCCCCTCCATGGACTCAAATCCTTTTCATGCCCCGACCAGCTGATAGGATCCGAAACAGAC
>DATGXD010000064.1:0-1702 GCA_035299105.1 Paludibacter sp.
TCATCCACGTGCATGCCACTGATTTCGACCGGAGCCGCGGGCAAGTGAACCCGGTTGTCTACAATATCGAAAAGCGAGGAATGGATGTGGCCGACCATATCATTACGGTTAGCGATTTGACCCGGAAAATTGTTATCGAAAAATACCACCAAAACCCGCGGAAAGTAACCACGGTGCATAATGCCGTGGAACCATTGCCCCATGTGGAGTCGTTTACCAAAACGCCGAGGAAAGAAAAGATAGTGACTTTCCTGGGGCGGATTACCATGCAGAAGGGGCCTGAATATTTTGTGGAGGCTGCCCACCGTGTGCTTCAAAAGACTAAAAATGTGAGGTTTGTGATGGCCGGCAGTGGCGACATGATGCATGAAATGATTGACCTGGTGGCTAAAAGGCGGATAGCAGACCGGTTTCATTTCACAGGCTTCCTGAAAGGACGGCAGGTGCACGAAATGCTTGCCGAAAGTGATGTTTACATTATGCCTTCGGTTTCCGAACCGTTTGGAATATCGCCCCTCGAGGCCATGCAGGTGGGGACACCAACTATCATTTCGCACCAGTCGGGATGTGCCGAGATATTGTCGCACGCCATAAAAACCGATTACTGGGACATAGATGCCATGGCCGATGCCATTTATGCCATTGTGAAAAACCCGGCCATGTACGAAAGCTTGAGCAAGCTCGGGCTTGAGGAAGTCAACAATATAAGCTGGAAGGAAGCCGGGCTGAAGGTTCGCGCCATATACGACAGCGTCATTTGATTTGGCGGGAAAGTGAATCCTGTTTTTTGTCTTAATCTAATATCCAATATCTCGTAACTTTGTAACTACATTTTTATATGAAAAACCTATGTTTTTATTTCGAAATCCATCAACCGGTGCGCCTGAAACGTTATCGCTTCTTTGAGATAGGGCAGGATCATTATTATTACGATGATTTCCAGACTGAAGAGCGGATCCGCTATTTGGTTGAAAATTCATATTTGCCGGCGAACCGCACCATTGGGGAAATGATTCGTAGTTCGAACGGTAAATTCAAGTGTGCTTTCTCCATTTCAGGAATTGCGCTGGAACAGTTCGAACAATACGCACCCGAAGTAATAGACAGTTTCAGGGAATTGTCCGTGACCGATTGCGTGGAATTCCTGGCCGAACCTTATGCGCATTCCTTGTCATCGGTATACGATGTCAATGAATTCGAACATCAGGTGCGAATGCATTCCGATAAAATCCAGGATTTGTTTGGCAAACGCCCCACGGCATTCCGGAATGCAGAGATGATTTATTCGGACGAAATTGGCGAGCAAGTGGCCAAAATGGGCTACCGCACGGTTTTGATAGACGAGGCCCGCGATATCCTGGGCTGGAAGAGCCAGAATTACCTTTACGGGCATGCCTATTTCCCGAAATTGAAACTGATGGTGAGGAACCATAAGCTCAGCGATGACATATCTTTCAGGTTTTCAAATACTTCGTGGTACGATTATCCGTTGACTGCCGAAAAGTTTATCGGGTGGATTTCGGCTATGCCGGCCGGGGAGGAAATTGTGAACCTGTGGATGGGCTACGAGGCGCTGGGAATTTTCCAACGCCCTGAATCGGGGATTTTCGACTTCCTGAAAGCCCTGCCATACCATGCCATGGAACAACAAATGAATTTTGTATTGCCTTCGGAAGTGGGGAAGAAACTCGAAGTGTCAGGT
>DATGXD010000065.1:0-8428 GCA_035299105.1 Paludibacter sp.
TAATAAATTTCTGTAACTTCGTTGACTGTTAGCATAGGGCAGGATTATAGTTATCTATTTGTATTTAAGCACTATAAATATAATTCTTTTTCTTGTCTTATGCTAACTTTTTACCAGCTTTCTTATATCGAACTCACGTTAAATTATTCCCACTACTTAATCTTGATTCTAAGAATACAAATAGCAAATAAAATTTAACTCCATATTTTGTAATTCGACCTCTCCGGCCTTTGGTCACCCCCTCCATAAGAGAGGGAATAAAGTTGGTATCGACTACCTAATTCTTTTATGACAATTATTTTTATTGATTACTTAACCTGTAACTTGCAGCCTGCCTACAGCAGGTAACTCATAACTTGTAACTACATAAAAAAATCCAACATGAACGTTAGAAATCTTTTCCTCCTAATTGCGCTGATCGGGCAAAACTTGATTGCCCAGGAAAATTACCAGGTGGTTGTCAATACCGACAAAGAACCGGTTGAGTCAGGTCAGTTTGAACCAACCTGGCAATCATTAAGTCATTATAAAGTGCCTGAGTGGTTTCGCAATGCAAAATTCGGTATTTGGGCGCATTGGGGACCTCAGTGCCAGGCCGAGTTTGGTGATTGGTACGCTAGGGCAATGTACGAAGAAAACGGTTGGCAGTACAACCATCATGTAAAAACCTACGGTCATCCATCAAAATTTGGATTCAAAGACATTATACACCAATGGAAGGCCGAAAACTGGAATCCTGAAAAGCTGGTTGCACTTTACAAGCGTGTTGGCGCACAGTATTTCTTTGCCATGGCTAACCACCACGACAACCTCGACATGTGGGACAGCAAGTACCAGGAATGGAACACGGTGCGCGTAGGCCCTAAAAAAGACATTATGACCGGTTGGGCAAATGCAGCCAAAAAATACAAACTCCCTTTCGGTATCAGCGTGCATGCTTCCCATGCCTGGACATTCTACGAACCCGCCCAGGGTGCAGATACTTCCGGTGTGTACAAAGGTATACCTTACGATGGAAAATTGACCAAGGCCGATGGCAAGGGTACCTGGTGGGAAGGACTTGACCCGCAGGAACTTTATGCGCAAAACCACAAGCTGAGTAAAGGGTGGGGCTGGGAATGGCAAAAAAATGTAGTTACTCCCCCTTCGCAGGAATACTGCGACAAGTTTTACAACCGTACCATGGATTTGATCAACAAATATAATCCTGATTTGGTCTATTTCGACGATACCGCCCTGCCGCTTTACCCCGTTAGCGATGCAGGGTTGAAAATTGCAGCGCACTATTACAACCACAACATGGCGACACACCACGGGAAACTCGAAGCCGTGATGTTTGGTAAAATCCTTACCGAAGACCAAAAGAAATGCTTAGTGTGGGATGTAGAACGTGGTGCACCGGATAAGGGACAAAACCTTGCCTGGCAAACCTGCACCTGCATTGGCGACTGGCATTACAACCGAGCACGTTATACCGATAATTTTTACAAATCGGCTGCAACGGTTATTTGTACGCTGATTGACATCGTGAGTAAAAATGGAAACCTGCTGCTGAATATCCCGGTACGTGGCGATGGCACGATTGACGATAAAGAGGTGGCGATACTGGAAAGTATTGGTAAATGGATGGATATAAACAAAGAAAGTATTTTTGATACCCGCCCATGGAAAGTGTTTGGCGAAGGCCCTGCTGTGGATGCAATAAACCCGATGAAAGAACAGGGTTTCAACGAAGGGAACGTAAAATTCTCAGCTAAAGATATTCGTTATGCACAAAAAAATAAAACATTATATGCTTCCTTGTTGGGAGTGCCGACCGAGGAAATTTGTATGAAATCGCTTGGAGCAACTAATTTAAAAGAAAAAGTAAAGGGCGTGAAACTTCTTGGAAGCAATGAAAAACTTATCTGGAAACAAAATGATGAGTCATTAGTCATCCAAAAGCCTAAAAGCATTCCAAATGATATTTCGGTAGTATTTGTGATACAAAAGTGACCCTTTGATTCAAATTAAATTTTGTTTTTTTGTGAAGGGAAATTGGAATAGGTCTGTTCGGAAATCTCGTTCAGACCATTTCCATCCTTTTTAAGGTTTGAAACCTGAAAGATGTAATTCCAAATACGCATAAAAAGATGAAAAGATCAGTGTTAATTGTAGCGCTCGTTTTAACCTCATTGCTGGGTTGGGCACAACAGTTTCCTTACCAAAATCCTGCTCTGAGTTCCGATGAACGGGTCAAAGATTTGTTATCCCGTTTGTCCCTACAAGAAAAAGTGTCACTGATGTGCGATGAATCTGAAGCGATTCCGCGTTTGGGTATCAAAAAGTTCTACTGGTGGAGTGAAGCCTTGCATGGCATACAGCATGGATATAATGTAACCGTTCTTCCGCAATCAATTGGAATGGCTGCATCGTTTGATGAAAAGCTTGTTTTCGATGCTTTTATCGCAGTTTCCGACGAATTCAGAGCTAAATACCACGAAGCACGCAAAAAAGGATTGGAAAACGGCAAATTCCAAAGCTTGTCGGTTTGGACTCCCAATATAAACATTTTTCGCGACCCGCGCTGGGGACGTGGTCAGGAGACCTATGGCGAAGATCCATACCTGACTTCCCGAATCGGAGTTGCAGTTGTAAACGGTCTGCAGGGACCTGCTGATTCAAAATACAAAAAACTACTGGCATGTGCTAAACATTTTGCGGTTCATTCGGGTCCGGAATGGAGTCGGCATACCTTGAATATCAATAATGTAAATCCTCGCGACTTGTGGGAAACCTACCTGCCTGCTTTCAAAGCCTTGGTTCAGGAAGCAGGTGTGCGCGAAGTAATGTGCGCCTATCAACGCCTGGATGACGAACCTTGCTGTGGAAGTACCCGCTTGTTGCAAAAAATTCTTCGGGAGGATTGGGGTTTCAAATACCTTGTCGTATCCGACTGTGGAGCTATTGCCGATTTTTATAGCACACACAAAGTTTCCTCTAATGATGTTCATGCAGCTTCGAAGGCAGTCCTTTCCGGAACCGATGTGGAGTGTGGCTGGGGATATGCATTCAAGAAGTTGCCACAGTCGGTAGATAAAGGATTAATTGATGAGAAGGAAATCGACAAGAGTCTTGCCCGGCTTTTTGCGGGGCGTTTCGATTTGGGAGAGATGGACAACGATTCAATAGTTCCCTGGTCGAAAATACCAATATCGGTGGTAGATTGCAAGCAGCATCGGGAATTGGCTCTGAAAATGGCTCAGGAATCTCAGGTTTTGCTCCAAAATAAAAACAAAATCCTTCCCTTGTCCAAATCAGTAAAGAAAATAGCTGTGATTGGGCCTAATGCCGATGACAAATCCATGTTATTGGGCAATTATAATGGTTTCCCTTCCAGCATTACCACCATTTTAGAAGGTATCAGAACTAAACTTCCTGCTGATAGAATATTGTACGAAAAAGGTTGCGATTTGGTTGAAGATAAAATAACCCAAAGCCTTTTTGATAAATGTTTGTTCGAAGGAAAAACCGGCGTGAAGTCAACCTACTGGAACAACAAGGAGTTCAATGGTGAAGCTGTGGCTCAGGAACAGCTTACAAGCCCGGTACAATTGACCACTGCCGGTCAGAACCGATTTGGCCGCGGGGTCAATCTTAGAAACTTCTCAGGGAAATACCAAACGGTTTATCAGGCCAATAAATCTGAAGAATTAGTAATAAGACTGGAGTTTGCCGGAAAAAGCCATGTGATTATTAATAATGATACGCTTTTTAATAAAGGGGCGTGGCAACTTGTTCCTGTAAGACTTTCGTTTAAAGTAGAAAAAGGGAAGGAATATAAAATAGAGGTAGGGTACTCGGATTCAAACCCAAACATGGATGCCAGCCTGAAATTGAATATCGGACGCGAAATACCGGTTGATTATACCGAATTGACCAACAAACTGGAAGGAATAGACGAGGTAATTTTTGTGGGTGGAATTTCTCCAAAACTAGAAGGCGAAGAAATGCCCATTGAATTTCAAGGCTTTAAAGGGGGTGATCGAACAAATATCGAACTTCCTGAATCGCAGCGCAAATGCTTGCAAGCCTTGAAAAAAGCAGGCAAGAAAATAATATTTGTAAACTGCTCTGGTTCTGCTATTGCTTTGACTCCCGAAACCGAAAGTTGCGATGCCATTCTTCAAGCGTGGTACGGTGGACAATCGGGTGGACAGGCTGTAGCCGATGTTTTGTTTGGCGATTACAACCCTTCGGGAAAGCTGCCGGTCACGTTCTACAAAAATTCAGAAAAACTGGGCGATTTTGAAGATTACTCGATGAAAGGCCGTACCTACCGTTTCACCGATGATGCACTTTTCCCCTTCGGATATGGGTTGAGCTATACCACTTTCAAAATTGGGGAAGGCAAATTGAGCAAGGCTACAATCAAAACTGACGAATCAATCCAGCTGACCGTACCGGTTACGAATGTCGGAAAACGAGCCGGTGTTGAAGTGTTACAGGTTTATCTTCGTAAAGTGAACGACATTGAAGGTCCATTGAGAACGCTCCGTGCATACAAACGCTTGGAAATTCCCGCAGGTAAAACCGAACAGGTTTCTATAGAACTAAATCCATCATCTTTTGAATTTTTTGACTGGAGTCAACGTAAGATGATGGTCACTCCGGGCGAATACGAAATCCTTTATGGGAAAAGTTCTTTGCTGACAGATTTGAAGCAAATAAATGTAGCTATAATCAAATAAAATGAAGATTCATAGAATCAACATATTATTGCTATTTCCATTTGTATTTCCAGGACACACCGCGCATGGATGTTGTTCCGGATTTGAAATCGCTCGAAGTGCCGGAGACAAATATTTCCAATGGAAATTGGACACCGGTGGTTCAACAACAAAATGAATTCAAGGGCGCCTGTAGGGATAAGTCGCCGCCATTCTAGATGAAAAAATACAGAAATACCTGATTTGATTTATTGGAGTAATCGAATTATGAGGAGTGCAAATACAAATTTAATATTTCAACGGGTCGGGGTTGCCGATGCCTTAAGGGGCTTCGCAATCATGGCTGTTATGCTGTTGCATAATATCGAACATTTTGATTATTACTATTTCCCCGATTACCTGCCTGAATGGGTGAAAACACTGGATACACATGTTTGGAACACCATGTTTGTTCTTTTCTCGGGCAAAGCCTACGCTATATTTGCGGTTTTGTTTGGGTTCACTTTTTTCCTGATGGACCGCAAGCAGCGGGCGAAGGGGATACAATTCGGACCGCGCTTTTTGTGGAGAATGTTGCTGTTGTTTGCTTTTGGTATTGTAAACTCCATGTTTTATTCGGGCGACGTGCTTGCATTGTATGCCGTCCTTGGTTTTTCACTTGTGCTGGTAAGCAATTTGCGAAGCACGTCCGTGCTGGTTATTGCCCTGGTTTTGTTTATTCAGCCTTTCGAAATAGGGCGTTTAATTTACATGCTGTTAAATAATTCGTATGCTCCCGGCGAACCTTTGTCGTGGCATTATTTTGGAAAATCAACCGAATATTTGAGCTCCCATTCTTTTATCGATACGGCATGGGGCAATCTAACCAATGGCCGATGGGCGTGTACGTTGTGGTCGTGGGAGCACGGGCGGATTTTCCAGGTTCCCGCCTTGTTTATGGTTGGGTTTGTGCTTGGCCGGGCAAGTAGGTTTGAGGACACCAAGATAAATAGGAGATTCTGGGTGAAAATGCTTCTGATAGCATTCAACCTGGTTATTTTGTTTGTCGCTTTGCTTAATCTGGCTAATGAGTTGATCCACAGCGAAATTATTGTATCCCAGATTGGCCTGCTGATTGAAACATGGAATAATGTGGCCGTTACTTTTATTTGGATCCCGGCTTTTGTGTTGTTGTTTTATACCCCCGCGGCCAATAAGCTGTTGTCGCGTTTCGAGGTGTTTGGCAAAATGAGCCTTACCAATTACGTGATGCAATCGGTATTGGGCTGCATGATTTATAATGCTTGCGGGTTGGGCTTGTATCAATACACGGGTGCGAGCCTTTCCTTGTTGGTCGGAATAATCCTGTTTGTCATTCAATATAAATTCTGCGTGTGGTGGTTGGAAAAGCATAAGCAAGGTCCGCTCGAAGGTCTTTGGCATAAGTTGACCTGGATAAACTTGAAAAAAGAATTTAGTTTGGCATAATTATAGAGGAAGTCCCATGCTTAAATGTTAGTTTTCCGCTCCATGGGGAAATGGCAAAATTTGTTTTTGGAGTACATTAAACTATTTGTGGCTTCCGGGTCGAAAGCCTCAGGGTTTCCATGCGATTGTTTTCCCACGCAAAGGTGCTAAGGGAGCAAGGGGAAAATCTTCGATTTCCTTTTTTGGCATAGATGTTTAGCGCTTATTACATTAACTTATTTCCTAACCCAGGGCTGTATCGTTGGGTTGGGACATACTTGCCCACTTCGTGGCGCGAGCAACGGCACGCTGGTAATTGCCCTTCAAAAAAAGACAGGGGTAATTGAGAAGCAAGCCAATCGAACAGGTACTTTGAGCCTGAGCTCCAAACACCACGGCAACCTCGGTTTATGGAACAGTAAATACCAGGAATGGAATTCGGTTCGCGTAGGACCACCCTGTGCGTGGCGATGGTACGCGATGGTACTATCGATGATAAAGAAGTTGCCATTCTTGAAGGAGTTGCTGCATGGATGGATGAGAATAAAGAGAGTGTTTTCGATACCCGTCCCTGGAAAGTGTATGGTGAAGGGCCAAGTGTGGAAGAAAAAAATCCAATGAAAGAGCAGGGTTTCAACGAAGGCAATGTAAAATTCACGTCTAAAGACATTCGTTACGCACAGAAAACCAAAGCATTATATGCTTCGTTGCTAGGAGTTCCAACTGAGGAAGTTTGTGTGAAATTACTCGGTGAATCTAACTTGAATAAAAAAATCAAGAGTATTAATATTCTTGGAAGTGAAGAAAAACTCAATTGGAGACAAAATACAGAATCCTTATTTGTTTAAAAACCTAAATATATTCCAAATGATATTTCGGTACTATTTGTGATACATTAGTGACCCTTGCATACAAAAAAAAAATCGTTATTTTGTATGTTGTTACTAGAATAGGTCTGTGCGGATATTTCGTTCAGACCCTTTCTATTCTTAGTTTCATTTATAACCTGATAATTTAATCCAAGAAGAGTATAAGATAAGATGAAAAAATCCAATGTGCTTCTATTCTTATTGACAATTTTACAACTTTCTATATTCGCTCAAATACCATTTAAACTCAAGGTTGAAGGTGGTTGGCTGAAAGGAGTAAGGGATAATGACTTGACTATTTTTCGGAGTATCCCTTTTGCAGCGCCACCTGTAGGGCAACTGCGCTGGAAAGCTCCCCAGCCGGTTGTTGCCTGGAAAGGAGTAAAATCAGCTGAGCATTTTGCACCTTCGCCTATGCAGGCTGGAAATCCTGCTGGCGGAAAGAGCGAAGATTGCTTGTACCTGAATGTGTGGACACCGGCAAAATCAAAATTGGAATCGCTACCTGTCATGGTCTGGATATATGGAGGTGGATTCAGTTCGGGTTCTACCGCAGAATATTGGTACGAAGGGGGCAAACTGGCTCAAAAAGGAGTCGTTTTTGTAAGTATAGCCTACCGCGTTGGGCCATTGGGTTTTCTGGCTCATCCATCGCTCAATGCCGAGAACCCAAACCACGTTTCGGGAAATTACGGATTACTGGATCAGGTTGCTGCCCTGAAATGGATACAGAAAAACATTGCCCGGTTTGGTGGCGACCCTCGCAAAGTAACCATTTTCGGGGAATCGGCAGGCGGACTTTCCGTCAGTATGTTGTGTGCTTCGCCGTTGGCAAAAGGGCTTTTTCGCGGAGCAATATCACAAAGTGGTGCTTCGTTTGGCCCGATTGGAACTGAGTTCCATCCCGGAGAAAATATGAAATTGATGTCGTTTGCAGCCGAAGAGGGTGTGAAATACGTCCAGAATGCAGGAGCGACTTCCATCGATGAACTTCGGAAAATACCTGCCGACAAATTGCCGATGGGTTGGGGTGTAGGTAGCTCATGGCCTGTGATCGATGGTTATGTGATTCCAGATGTACAATATAAACTTTACGAACAAGGTAAATACAACGATGTGCCGGTGCTGATTGGGTACAATTCGGACGAAGGGCTGAGTTTTTCACCCGGAAAAACGCCTCAGGAATGCATTGAGGCCGTGAAGAAACGTTACGGAAAATTTGCTGACGACTTGCTCAAAGCCTACCCTGTTGGTGATAGTTTGGTGCTTCGTTCTGCCCGAAACCTGTCGCGCGATGCAGCTTTTGGTTGGCATAACTGGTCGTGGGCAAAATTGCAATCGCAAACCGGCAAATCGAACGTATTTTATTATTTTTTCGATCAACATCCCGATTATCCCAAAAAT
>DATGXD010000066.1:0-7154 GCA_035299105.1 Paludibacter sp.
TTAGGAGCCGAGCATGCCATGATTGTATACCGCCGCTCGGAGGAGGAAATGCCCGCACGTCTCGAAGAAGTGAAACATGCCAAGGAAGAGGGAATCGACTTCCTGACATTGCACAACCCGATTGAGTATATAGGCAACGAACAAGGCCGTGTGAAGCAAATGTTGCTGCAAGTCATGGAACTTGGAGAACCCGATTCTTCAGGGCGCCGGTCGCCGGTCGAAGTACCCGGGAAGACCGAACTGGTTGATGTAGACACTGTCGTTGTGAGCGTTGGAGTTTCGCCAAATCCGCTGATACCGCAATCGGTACCGGGTCTCGAAGTCACCAAATGGGGAACCGTGGTGGTAAACAACGAAACCATGCAATCGGCCATACCTATTATCTTTGCCGGAGGCGATTTGGTCCGTGGCGGGGCTACGGTAATCCTGGCCATGGGCGATGGACGACGCGCGGCAAAATCGATGGATGAGTGGATAAAGACAAATTAGTTGGTAGCTTTCAGCCTGTAGTGACAAAACATTGAGGACTTGATAGAAAACCAAGAACCAAGACAAATAAAAATGCGCCTGAGACCGGGCGCATTTTTATTTTCCAATCAAGTGCTTCACACATTCAATACCTTCAATGCCTCATAAACGAGGAATGCAGGCCAAACAATGGCTTTCAGGAAACCAAGCACACCAAGCCAGAAGGTAGTGGCATGCGAAATAAAATAAATGGCCGCCCCAATCATTCCCAATCCGTAGACAGCGCCTCCGGAAGCAGTAGATTGATGGCAATTCATTCTTTTACAATTACAATTTTGTTCTTCACTCATAAAGATTTGATTTTAGAAATTATCACCGTGTAATTCTTACCATATTTCTTCGCACATTTTGGGCATGTAGTGTACCACATATACATTTTCTCAATTTCAATTCCCCGTTCGGCAGCTTTCGCCCCATAATCGGCACACCACTTTCCGGTTTCACTGTAATTACCTTCGTAAACCCGGCTGTAGAAGGTTCCACTCAGCCTCACCATTTCGGAAGAAGGGATTTCCTTGTCCACGGCTAAAAAAACGTCCATATTCCACTTGGATGTATGGTCGGACAAGCAGAGCCAATCAAGTATTTTGGCGGCATTACCTTCCACCTTCCTATCCAAGCGTTTCATTACAGACCCGAAATTCACAGGCATAAAAAACAGGGTGAACACTTTGTCCTTTACGAAAAGCTTGTCTTTCCATTCTAGCAATTTATCGTCCCAAGGAGCAGGGTCAAAGGGCGGGCAACATTCGAAATTTCTAGCTTCGGCAGTCATAATACTTTAATTTTAAAGGTTTTGAAAACGCTACAAATTTAGTATAAATATTTAAAGCAAATGCAAAAAACAACAAAAAAAAAGGGCATCCCAACTTTCGCGGACGCCCTTGCTTGTTCTTACATGGCTATTCTTAACGGTACATTCGGTCACGTAATGCCTTGATCTCATCCGATGTCACGTAATCGTCGTAATCCATTTGCTTGTCGATAATGCCTTTTGGAGTCAACTCAATAATTCGGTTACAAACCGTCTGGATAAATTCGCGGTCGTGCGAAGCCATCAACACATTCCCCTTGAAATTAACCAGCGTATTATTAAACGACTGGATTGATTCCAAATCGAGATGGTTGGCCGGTGAGTCGAGCACCATTACGTTGGCATTCCGGAGCATCATGCGCGAAATCATGCAGCGCATTTTTTCGCCACCCGAAAGCACGCTGGCTTTTTTATAAATCTCGTCGCCCGAGAACAACATTTTGCCCAGGTAACCCCGGATAAAGGCTTCGGTAGTGTCGCTTGAGAACTGCCCCAACCAATCCACCAGGTTGAGGTCGGTATTGAAGAATTCCGAATTATCAAGAGGCAGGTATGCAGTGGTAATGGTTATACCCCAGTTGTAGGTACCTGTATGCGATTTGTCATGACCGTTGATAATTTCGAAAAAAGCCGTCATGGCACGCGGGTCGCGCGAGATGAAAACTATTTTGTCGTTTTTCTCCACATTGAAATTCACATCCTGGAACAAGACAGTTCCATCCTCGGCTTTCTTTCCCAAACCGGCAACTTCCAGCACCATGTTCCCGGGTTCACGCTCCGGGGAGAAAATAATACCGGGGTATTTTCGTGTCGAAGGTTGTATTTCCTCCACATTGAGTTTTTCAAGCATTTTCTTACGGCTTGTGGCCTGCTTCGACTTAGCCACATTGGCGCTAAAACGGCGAATAAACTCTTCCAATTCCTTCTTCTTTTCCTCGGCTTTCTTGTTCTGGTTCTGCTGTTGGCGGAGTGCGAGTTGGCTCGATTCATACCAGAACGAGTAGTTCCCGGCAAAAAGTTGCACTTTGCCATAGTCGATATCCACCGTGTGTGTACTCACCGCATCGAGGAAGTGGCGGTCGTGCGAAACAACCAGGACCGTGTTTTCATAATTCGCCAGGTAGTTTTCGAGCCACATCACGGTTTCAACATCCAGGTCGTTGGTCGGCTCATCGAGCAGCAAGTTGTCGGGCTTGCCAAAAAGCGCACGGGCCAGCAACACCCTCACCTTTTCCATACCGCTCAGCTCCTTCATTTGCTGGTAGTGGAGCTCTTCCCTGATTCCAAGTCCGCTGAGCAGCGAGGCTGCATCGCTTTCAGCATTCCAGCCGTTCATTTCAGCAAACTTATCTTCGAGTTCCGAAGCACGGATTCCATCTGCATCCGAAAAATCCTCCTTCAGGTAGATATTATCTTTTTCCTCCTTGATTTTCCAAAGCAAATCGTGCCCCATCATGACCGTATCTAGCACCGAAAGTTCATCAAACTCGTTGTGGTTTTGTTTCAAGACTGACAAACGTTCACCATGCCCGAATTGTATATTCCCGCGGGTGGGGTCAAGTTCGCCGCTAAGCATACGGATAAGGGTTGATTTTCCGGCGCCGTTGGCACCAATAATGCCATAACAGTTACCGGCGGTAAACTTAAGGTTCACATCAGAAAATAAAACACGTTTGCCAAACTGGATGGCGAGGTTCGATACCGTAATCATGTGGAGATTTTAAAATTTGAAAGGTTTGGTTTTTTTAATGCAATTGCGTTTAAAAACAAAGAATAGAACCAGCCTGTTCAACAAACTCGCCCTATTCAATGATTATAATTTTTATGGTTGAATGGTTTTTATATTATACCCAGGAGTTTAGCCGCTTTTGATATTTTTTCAACGGACTCATCAATTTGGTCGAAAGTGTGGGTAGCCATCAACGAATACCTGATCAACGAATCTTCGGAACGCACTGCGGGCGAAACCACCGGATTCACAAAAACACCATCGTCCATCAGCATCCGGGTGATTTTGAATGTGCTGGTATTGTCGCGGACATACAACGGAATAATCGGGGTTTCGGTAGGGCCGATTTCAAAACCAGCTTTCAGGAAAGCGTCCTTTGCACGGGCTGTATTGGCCCACAAAGCATCTTTGCGCCAGGTTTCTTCGGCCATGATATCCAGGGCGGCAAGCACACAACCGGTTGAGGCGGGTGTAATTGAAGCACTGAAAATCAGGGTGCGGGAATTATGTTTCAGGTAATTGATAATATTATTGTCGGAAGCAATGAAGCCACCGATAGTACCGAGCGACTTGCTGAATGTACCCATGATCAAGTCCACATCGTTCGACACGCCGAAATGTTCGCAAACCCCGGCGCCTGTTTTACCGAAAACTCCCAGCGAGTGGGCTTCGTCAACATAAACTGAAGCATTGTATTTCTTCGACAGTTCAACAATCTCCGGCAGCATCGCCACATCGCCTTCCATACTGAAAACGCCATCGACAACGATAAGTTTCAGCTTGTCGGGTTCGCACTTTTTCAACAGTTTTTCCAGCGCATCCATATCGTTATGCCTGTATTTCAACTGTTTCGAAAAAGCCAATCGTTTTCCTTCAATAATCGAAGCATGGTCGAATTCGTCAAAGATCAGGTAATCCTCGCGGCCTGTAATACAGGGAACAACACCGGCGTTTACCGAGAAACCGGTGGCGTATACCAGCGCAGCTTCCTTGTGAACCAGCTTTGCCAACCGCTCTTCCAGTTCAACATGAATATCCAGTGTGCCATTCAGGAAGCGGGAACCGGCGCAACCGGTACCATATTTTTCCACAGCCTTGATAGCTGCTTCTTTCAAACGTGGGTGATTTGTCAGACCAAGGTAGCTGTTGGAACCAAACATTAAAACGCGTTTTCCATCGATTGTTACCACAGTGTCCTGATCGGATTCGATTGGACGAAAATATGGATAGACACCCATTGCCTTCGCCTGTTGGGGCGCATCATATTGTCCCAACACATTGCTTAATTGACTCATAAATTTATTTCTATGTAGTTCCTATTTAAATAAAAACGGGTGCAAAGATACATTTTTTTGTGCAAACGTTCATGCTTTTTAAATCGGATTATATATTTATGTACTTTTGGACTTTCAATATAATACATAACACACGGGTGAACAAAGAATTAGACTTAAAACTCCTGAAAGATTCGGCATCCAAGTCGGAACCTCGGTGGAAACGTTTTTACATCAAAAACAAGAAAAAGTTGGAAAACATGGACTTGCAAGTCCATGCCCTCCACGAAAAATACTCCAAACGCATTGATTGCCTGGCGTGTGCAAATTGTTGCCGCACCCTTGGGCCAAGAATCACCGACAAGGACATGGAACGCATGGCCAAAGCCCTGCGATTGAAAGTACCCGATTTGATTAGCCGCTACTTACGGAAAGATGAAGATGGCGACGTGGTGTTCAAGTCGATGCCGTGCCCGTTCCTGGGTGACGATAATTATTGCGCCATTTACGAATCGCGCCCGAAAGCCTGCCGCGAATACCCGCATACCGACCGGAAACGGTTTTACCAGATTTACAACTTATCGGTAAAAAACGCCCAGACATGCCCCATCGTGTTCGAAGTATTGGAAGAGTTGACAAGGTAGCCCCTCCCCCTTCGTCAGGAGGGGTTAGGGGTCTTCTTTCCAAAATCTTTGTCCACTTTAATTATCGCCACGGTGCCAAACGTAAACAAAGAGCAAACCAACACCCAAATAAAAAAATGCTGGTAACCCAGTTGCTTTTCGAGCATGCCTGCAATCCAGTTAGCCAATGAAACCCCCAGCGCCATAAAACCCGTACTAATGGCATAATGGGAGGTCTTGTATTTGCCTTCCGCAAAATACATCAGGTACACCATGAAAGCCGTAAAGCCGAAGCCGAAGCCAAACTGTTCGATGGCGACACAAATATTGATAGTCAGAAAATCCTGTGGTAAAAAATAAGACAGGTACACATAGGCCAAATGAGGGATGCTCAAGGCAATGGCCATGGGCCAGAGCCAGAACTTGAGCCCGTTTCGTGCAATGGCCATTCCGCCAATGACCCCTCCCAGCAGCATGGATACCACGCCTACCGTCCCCTGCAAGAGTCCGACTTCCTCGGCCGTTAATCCTAATCCGCCTTTGCTTGCGGGGTCGAGCATGAAAAGCTTGCTAAGGACATTCAATTGGTTTTCCGAAAAACGGTACAGTAGAATAAAAAGCAAAGTAGGTATAATATTCTTTTTCCTGAAAAAGCTGGCGATGGACTCGCCCAATTCTTTCAGGATAAATTTGAAAGAGGTGTTCTCGGTCAATTCATCACTGGCTGGCTTTGGCAGGAATATGCGATGGTACAAAAACAGGAGCAGGAACAAAGCACTCATGATGTAAAAAATCCAGCTCCAAGCCAGATGCAGGTTGCCTGTTCTTTTTGCCCAATACCCCCCCAGCATTACAAGTAACCCCGAACCGGAAATCACCGCCAACCTGTAGGCTGTATTGCGGATACCCACAAAAAAAGCTTGCCTGTCGGTAGGCAGCCCCAACATGTAAAATCCATCACAGGCTATGTCGTGGGTGGCTGAACTGAAAGCTAACAGGAATAACAAAACCAGCGAGGCCTGCAGGTAAAAGGCCGCGGGAATTGTAAACGCGATTCCCGCAAAGCAGGAGCCGATAATTACCTGCATGGTGAGTATCCACCAACGTTTGGTTCTGACAATATCAACAAACGGGCTCCACAAGGGCTTTATGATCCACGGCACTCCCAGCCAGGCTATGTACAATGTAATTGCATCGTTTTCAAGGCCCATTAGTTTGTACATGATGCTGGCCATCACCATCACCGCCACGTACGGCAAGCCTTCGGCAAAATACAGCGTGGGAACCCAGGTCCAGGGGGATTTGATTTTATTGTTCATATGTATGCGGGATTTTCGTTATTGTGAATGTCATTGTGCCATCGTGACGGGTTTTTCGAAATGTAATGATAAATGTTCTCGTACCGGTCGGTGTCACGTACGATGTGATTATGGAACGACCGTTTCCATTGAAATGCCATATTGCCAGTTGAATGTATCATTTTTGAGGTGGTGGTTTTATACGCTCCCATTAACTCCGAAACCGATTTTATTTTCATGCTCTCCATTTCATTTCGCACATCTATTTCAAACAAAACATGTACATGGTTGGGCACAACCACAAAGTTATGAATATCCACATACAGATATTGTTCCTCCAACCATTGTATCCGCTGATTGGCAATTTCCCCGAACTCATTTAACATTACGCATTTTCCTTTTGCAAACCCAAAATCATGAGTTTTGTTGTGTGTGCAAATGGTTACGAAATAGATTTGCTCCGAACTGTAATCGAATCCTTTCTTGCGGTTTCGTTTCCGGGTTTTGAATTGCATTTTTTACAATTGATGCGTAGGGGCAGGCCGCAAACCTGTTCCTATGGGGCGATTATCAATAAATTTGTTTCAATTCCGCACCCCTGAAATAATGCAGCAAAATTTCATCGTACATGTAACCTTTTTCGCCCATCACGGCGGCACCTATCTGGCAAAGCCCCACGCCGTGTCCCCAGCCAGCACCGGTGAGGGTGAAATGTTGCGGGATGCCATCGATTATTCCCGATTTATCTACGACAAACGCCGAACTGTAAAGGTGCGAATTCGAAAGCCACTTGCGAATTTCAAGCTCCTTGCCCACAATGGCAGTATACTTTGCACCCACAATCTTCAGTTCGATGATCCGGCCCGACTCGCCACGTTTTATTGGTAT
>DATGXD010000067.1:0-5092 GCA_035299105.1 Paludibacter sp.
AAACCAGCGATATGAATATGATGAGCGGGCGCATGACCCGGAACAGTGAGATCCCAGCTGCTTTTATGGCTGTGAGTTCGAAATTTTCGCCCATGTTGCCAAAGGTCATCAACGAGGCCAGCAGTATGGCCAAGGGCAAGGCCATGGGTACAAGCGAAAAAATGGCATATACAAAGAATTCGGCCAGCACCGACCAGCCAATTCCTTTCCCCACTAATTCGGCCACATGCTTCCACAGGAACTGCATCAACAGGATGAAGATGCAAATCAGGAAGGTCATCAAAAACAGGGTGAAAAAGCGCTTGAAAATATATAAGTCAATTTTTTTGATCCGAAACATGCATTGCTATTTTTTTGAAATGGCAAAATTACTGTAAAAAGTTCAATATCCAACTGCTTGTTAAGAGAAAATAGTTTAACAGGTTTTCGGTTAAATCAAATGGTTGTTCGCTGGATGCCATGTGGCGGATCGGGGGTAAAATGCGAATGGTTCGAACTAGCAAGCGGTTGGAGTAATTTGATATTGTGATATGAAGTTCAAGCTTGATTCTGAACCCGCCTGGCGGCAGATAGGCTCTAAGTAGTTGCGATGCAAAGGTTAAACTATGGTACAAAGAATACTTGGCGGCTTTGCATGCAAAAATACGACATTACTTGTCATATTATTTTAAAACCGCCTCGTGGTTTCCAGCATGGCGGTATGTTGTTTTGCCTCGGTTGGTGTCAGATTCCTGTTTTGCGCCGGAGCACGTCGATTTGCTTGTCCCAAAGCAATTTCAGGTCTTCCTGTTCGCCGGGTTCGGCAAAATCGGTCACAATCAAGGTCAAGTCGCCGGTAACCTCCACCGAAACAATTTCCATTTCAAAATAATACTCGGTGTCTTCGTCTTCTTCCCATTGGAAACGGACACTTGTATTTGGTTTGGCATCGATCCGGTAAGCTGTCAGTTCGTTTTTTTCCCAACTGAAGGTAAACTCATCGCCTTTTACTGTTACCCCATCGGCAAACCATTCGGTCAGGCCAAGCGGGGCATATATCGAGTTCCATAGAATATTCCGAGATGCATTTTTTAGGGGATATTCCAGTTGAAATTTCAGTTTTTCCATAATAAATAAGTCATTAAAAAAATGGTAGGGTTTTGAAACCGGTCAAAAAAGATAAATCCTCCACGCCATCAACCTTGCAAGCTGTTTTTGTCGAAACATAGTGGAAGCAGTTGCCTTACATTTTCCAGCAGGTATATTTCCTTGGTTCCATACAATAGCACCGTGATATCTTTCCCGAACCTGGTTTCGCTCTCGAGCAGCACCTGTCTGCACGATCCGCAAGGGCTAATGGGGATTTCCAGGAAATTCCCGCCGGTAAAAGCCGCAATGGCAAGCGTGGTGGGGGCTACATCCGGGTATTGGGCATTGGCATAAAACATGGCAACGCGTTCGGCGCACAGCCCCGAGGGGTAAGCCGAGTTTTCCTGGTTGCTGCCAGCAAATATTTCGCCATTTTCGAGTTCAACCGCAGCTCCTACATGAAAGCCCGAATAGGGGGCGTATGCTTTCGGAACTTGTTCCTTTGCCTTGCCGATGAGGTATTGTTGTTGGCCGTTTAATTCTTCGGGACTTAAAACGGTGATTTTGGCTTTTACTGTTCTTTCTTGCATGATTTTTTTTATTCTCCCGCACCCGGCTGTTTGTTTGGAGGTATAGGATTTAAAATCGTTAATTCGATGAAAATTGACTTGGAATAGCATGGATTAGCTCTTTCGGGTTTTGGGATAATTCGTGTATCCGCTTTAATTCAAACGCTTTAATCCACGTTTTTCTCCGATTTGGCACAAAAGTATAAAAATATCTAATCCATCGGTCTGATTTGATTAATTAGTTCTAATTTTGTAGCAAAATAACCCACAAACTTATAAAATGCAGATTAACGATAAAATACTCCTTTTATCTATCTTTTTCTTATTTAGTGTGTTAGCCGACAGCCAGCCACGCAACCAGGCTTACCTGGCCTACATCGAGCAGTATCATCAAATTGCTGAAAAACAGCAAAAAGAACACGGCATCCCGGCCAGTATTGTGCTTGCACAGGGATTGCTTGAATCGGGCGCCGGGCAGAGCGAACTGGCAAGGCAATCGAACAACCATTTCGGGATTAAATGCAGCGACTGGACTGGAGGCAGGGTGTACCATGATGACGATGAGAAAGACGAATGTTTCAGGAAATACGACCAGGTTATCGAGTCGTACGAAGACCATGCCGCTTTCCTGAAAAAGAACCGTTATGCGTTCTTGTATTCATATAAACCAACGGATTATGAGTCGTGGGCCTTTGGACTGAAAAAGGCAGGGTATGCCACCGACCCATCCTATGCTTTCAAGCTGATTTCGATTATCGAAGATTATGACCTCCACCGGTTCGACCTTGGTGCCGGCAACAGTTCAGGTTTGGCTTCCTCAACGAAGGCGGCACCAAATGGCGGGGTTAAAGGCCCCATGGGATATATAAGTGCAACTGTTAAACACGAGGTGGTGAAAGTGAACAAGGTCCGTAGTGTCGTTGCATTGCCCGGCGACACCTACGAAAGCATTGCCGATGAGTTCAACATGAGCGAGAAACGGCTGAGGGGCTATAACGAAATTGACCAAGACCAGGAATTGAAGCCGGGTGTGCGCGTGTTTATCGCCAACAAAAGAAGGCGGGCTTCCAAGGACATGGAATTATATGTTGTCAAGTCGGGCGAATCGATGCATAGCATTGCCCAGAATTACGGTCTGCAAACCGAAAGCCTGTACAATCTCAACCAGATGGCGTATACCCAAGGCCCGAAGGTGGGGCAGATGCTGAAGCTACGGTAAAGGGGGGGAAAGTTTTGCGAATTATCGATTGAAAAGCGGAAGAAGGTATGCGGAAGAAAAACACAGAAATGTTGCGTGATGTTATCCGCCAGGTACTCACGGCACAGCATCTCGACAAGCCATTGTACGAAAAGCGGATCATGGATGCCTGGCCTGTGGTGCTGGGCGTGAATATCATGCAATACACTTCGGAACTGAATATCAAAAACAGGATTTTGTACGTGGGCCTTACCTCGTCGGTGTTGCGGCACGATTTGTTCCTGTCGCGTGAGGAAATAAAAAACTCACTCAACAAACAGGTAGGCGCAGAAGTGATTGTTGATATTGTTTTCAGGTAATGTCATGATGTGCAAATAACTAACCACTAACCAGCCGTGGATTACATTGAATACCTGCTGCATCCGGCCTCGCGGCTCTACATTGATAAGCTCGCTGAAATAATTATTGGCAACCCGGAAGAATTCGAACAACTTTACTGGACAATGTTCCATCCCGATCCAAAAGTGTCGTGGAAAGCAGCCTGGGCTTGTGAAAAGATAAGCGAGAAGTTTTCCAGCTGGTTTACTCCCGGCAAACAAGCGGAAATCATCCAGCTGGCAATAGAAACAAAACACAGCGGTCTCCGGCGCGGTTGCCTGTCCATCCTAATGAATCTCCCGCTCCCCGAACCCATTCCCGTCGATTTTATCAACGCCTGCTTCGAATGGATGGTTTCGCCTGGTTCTGCCATTGCGGTCCAGGCGCTTTCGATGAAAATGCTATACCGCGTTTGCGAAAAGGAACCTGATTTCAAGCAAGAATTCCAACTCTACCTCGAAACCATCAACCCCGGCGACTATTCAAAGGGCGTGATGTCGGTCAAAAAACATATGCTCAAGAAGTTGCAACCTAAATAATGTATAATTATTAGTTCGATTGTCAAAAACTACACATTTTAGCAATAAAAGTGTTACTTTTGCGCCCGATAACTCCGGGTGGTTTTCTGCCCGTAACTTTAGGTTTAATTATAATCAAGTTTTTATGACTTTAAAGAAAAACATTCTCGCACTACGACAAAAGAAGGCGATTGTTGAAAAAGGTGGTGGAGACAAAGCCATCGAGAAACAAGTTGCCATGGGTAAAATGACTGCCCGTGATCGTATTCTTGCATTGTTGGATGCCGGTTCATTCCACGAATATGACCTTTTCGTTGAACACGAAGAGAGGAACTTTGGAATGGAAGGCAAGGAATTGGCAGGCGACGGTGTTATTACCGGTACCGGAACCATTAACGGGGCTCCCATCTGCATTTATGCACAGGACTTTACCGTAATGGGTGGTTCGTTGGGACTGAAACATGCACGCAAAATCACTAAAATCATGGACCATGCCCTCCGCATGAAAGTACCCTGCATTGGTATCAACGACTCGGGTGGTGCGCGTATCCAGGAAGGTATCGGTGCATTGGCCGGATATGGCGAAATTTTCTACCGCAACACCATAGCCTCGGGTGTTATCCCTCAAATTTCAGTAATCCTCGGGCCTTGTGCCGGTGGCGCGGTTTATTCGCCTGCCCTTACCGACTTCGTGTTCGTGGTCGAAAATATTTCGAAAATGTTCATTACCGGCCCCAATGTAATTGAGACTGTGTTGGGAGAGAAAATTTCGCAGGAAGACTTGGGAGGTGCGCGCGTGCATGCCGAGATAACTGGTAACGCACACTTCTATGCCACCAGCGAACTTGAATGTTTTGACCAAATCAAACAGCTTATATCATTAATACCCCATAGTAACCAGGAAAAAGCTGCCCGCGTGGAGCCTAAAGATCCTGCAACGAAGAAAAACATCGAGAACATCATTCCCGCCGATCCAAAACAGCCTTACGATGTTCGCGAAGTGATTTATGCCCTGACCGATGATTCTAAATTCCTCGAAGTACATGAATTATGGGCTGCAAACATTGTAGTTGGTTTTGGCCGGATGAACGGCGAAACCGTTGGTTTCGTGGCTAACCAGCCATTGTATCTGGCCGGTGTGCTCGATTGCGATTCTTCGGACAAGGCCGCCCGTTTTATCCGCTATTGCGATGCGTTCAATATTCCTATCGTGACACTCGAAGACATGCCGGGTTACCTGCCGGGCGTCGACCAGGAGCATGCGGGTGTTATCCGCCATGGTGCGAAGATGTTGTATGCCTATTCGGAAGCCACTGTTCCAAAAGTCACTGTGATTCTTCGAAAAGCATACGGTGGTGGCT
>DATGXD010000068.1:0-3796 GCA_035299105.1 Paludibacter sp.
GTGTTCGCGCCCGCAGAGTTTGGTCATTTGGGTGGAATCGGGTATAAAGTAATCGAGCGTGTAATCCTCGTTGACGGGTTGCACCATGCTGAAGTCCCAATGCAAATCTTTGCCCGAAGGGCCGGGGTCCTTGAATTCCACCTGTTGTTTCACTATCTGGTCGGCTGCGCGGCAGGTGTTGCGCTCCGCGGTGAGGCGGGTTTGTGCGGGGCAGGCCATGCCGGCGCACAGGGAAATAATCAGGGCAAGGTTTTTTCCTTTCATTGTCGAATTATGTATTAAATAGTGTGTCGTGTTCCCCGTTTAAGCTTGTCATGATACCGTAAAATTATAAAACTGCAAATAACGGGGCCAAAAAGGTGGGTTACCCGTTGGGATTGTGAACAAAAGCCACAAAACCAGTAATTTAGCTTAAAAATGATTGCTTTATAACTTTTATTTATCAAAATCGGCTGCAAACATACGGAATAATACCGTAACAATCCAAATTTAAAAAGTTCAATTTTTATGTTTTACAACATATTTTTAGGTAAAAAATGCAGGGAGGCCTGGTCCGCCCGGGGAAAATTCTGCATGAAAGACGATAAAATCACGGAAGCGGGAAAAACTGGTTGGCAACAAAAAAGAGGAAACCTTGAAAGGCTTCCTCTTTTTTTTGATTCGTTTGGACAGGTTGATTTACTTGCTGATGTAATCTTCCCAGTTTGTACCCAGCATGCTGCCGGTTTTCATGAATTGCGCATGCATTCCAAAACAGGCCGAAAGGTTTTGCGGTGTATGGCAGCTTCCTGAAAGTTTCAGGTATTCATTCAACATCGGCCTGTATTCAGGCGCCACGCAATTCCCAATTATTTCCTCGGCGCGCTGGATAGGCGATTTGCCACGCAAGTCGGCCACACCATGCTCGGTAATGAGGATATTCACCGAATGCTCGTTCTGGTCAACATGTGTCACCATAGGTACAATGGCGCTGATATTGCCGTTCTTGGCGGTCGAAGGGGTTGTGAAGATTGAAATATACGCGCTGCGGGTAAAGTCGGCCGAACCGCCAATCCCGTTCATCATTTTTGATCCCATCACGTGCGTGCTGTTCACGTTGCCGAAAATATCGGCCTCAAGGGCAGTGTTGATGGTAATCAGGCCAAGGCGGCGGGCCAATTCGGGGCTGTTCGACATTTCCTGCGGGCGGAGTACCAGCTTGTCGCGGAAAAATTCCAGGTCGGCATAAATTTCATGCAAGACCGGCGTGGTGATAGTAAGCGAGCAGCCGCTTGCAAATTTTATTTTACCGTTTTTAATCAGCCCGATGACCGAATCCTGGATAACCTCGGTATACATTTCGAAATTGGGGATGTCGGGATTAACCCCCAATGAAGCCATCACGGCGTTGGCAATGTTGCCCACACCCGATTGGATGGGTAGGAATTCCTTGGGGACACGGCCTGTCTTGATTTCGTTGGCCAGGAAGTTGGCCACGTTCTGCCCGATTTTGTCGGTAACCTCATCGGTCGGGGTGAATCCGCTCACTTCGTCGTCGCGCCAAGTTTCCACCACGCAAAGGATTTTTTTCGGGTCGACCTGGATATAAGGCACACCCATGCGGTCGGAAGGTTTCATCAGTGTGAGCGGGGCACGGTAAGGAGGATCCTTGGGTTCGAAAATATCGTGGAATCCATACAGTTCCTTCGGGTGGTTGTGGTTCAACTCCACGATAATGTGGTCGGCCAGGTTGGCAATGGTAGGCGAAATGCCCACGCCGGTGGTCGGGATCAGTTTCCCGTCCTTGGTAATGTCGCATACTTCGATGATGGCGAACTTTGGCTTTGGCATGAAACCAAAACGTAGGTGCGGGGCAATGGACGACAAGTGCATGTCGAAATAAGGTGCCCGTTCGGCATTCAAGGCCGAGCGCAAGTCCTTGTTCGATTGGTAGGGGGTGCGGAACAAAATGGCGTTGGCACGTGCCAGTGCACCATCGAGCGAGTCGCCGGTCGAGGCCCCCGTGTACATTCCCACCTTGAATTCCTTTCCTTCGGCATGGAATGCCTCGGCCCTTTTGGCAATGGCAGTAGGCACTTCCTTGGGGCAACCGGCCGGGGTAAACCCGCTGAAACCGATGATGTCCCCGTTGTTTACATAACTTGCCGCTTCTTCGGCAGTGACAAATTTATAAGTCTGTTGCATAACTTTTTAAATTTACAATTCACGCAATGCGTTTTGTAATTGTATGTATATGAGTAAATTAATATGATTTCAAATATAGAGTTGTCCTCGGGAAACAGGATTTGAATCCGACCGCAAAATTACTCATTTTATTTTGATTGGCAGTGGAATCGGGGCATTAAATACAGAAATTTTTCATTAATCGCAAAGCGGCAAATTCCAGCCTGTTTCACTCGCCCGGAAATGTGTGGACACAAGCAAAATTCTAAAAAAAAGGAAGGTGGAAAAAACCGTTTATTCCAAAAAAATGTTGATATTTGCAAGACCAAAATAAGTATAAATATTCATTATTAAAATAAAACCGAACTAACATGAACTCTACCGACATTCGTAACCTGGAACCCAAAGGCTTGTGGCAAAATTTCTATGACCTCACACGGATTCCCCGTCCATCGCACAAGAAAGACGAAATAGGATCCTTCCTCGAAAATTTCGGGAAGTCGCTCGGGCTGGAAACTGTCCGCGACGCGATTGGCAATGTATTGGTCCGCAAACCGGCCACACCGGGTATGGAAAACCGGAAAACCGTGGTGCTGCAAGCCCACATGGACATGGTTCCCCAGAAAAACAGCACCGTGAAGCACGATTTCCAAACCGACCCGATTGACGCGTACATCGATGGCGAATGGGTGACCGCACGCGACACGACTTTGGGTGCCGACAATGGCATTGGGCTGGCTGCCGCCATGACCATCATGCAGTCCACGGGCATCCCCCATCCTGCCATTGAAATGTTTATCACGGTGGACGAGGAAACCGGCATGTTCGGCGCGTTCGGCCTGCAACCAAATTTCCTGAAAGGCGATATCCTGATAAACATGGACTCGGAGGACGAAGGCGAGTTGTACGTGGGGTGTGCCGGAGGATTGGATGCCGACATTAGCTTCCGCTACAGCGAAGTGGAAGTTCCCGAAGGTGATGTGGCGTTGAAAATTTCGCTCACCGGCCTGAAAGGTGGCCACTCGGGGGTCGACATACATTTGCAGCGTGCCAATGCCAACAAGCTCATGTTCCGTTTCCTTAAGGATGCAGTGGCAAACCTCGAAGCCCGGTTGGCCAGCATCGACGGGGGTAGCCTGCGGAATGCCATCCCGCGCGAAGCTTTTGCGGTGATTACCGTTCCAGCCGATGGCGTAGATGACATTGTCGGCATGGTGGGCGAATACGAAGAACTGTTTACGGAAGAATATAAAGGCGTTGAGGGCAAAATATCCTTTACAGCCGAGCAGGTGGAACTGCCTGCCGGTTTGCTCCCCGAAGAAATCCAGGACGATTTGATCAATGGTGTTACCGCTTGCCCCAACGGCGTGCTGCGTTTCATCCCCGAATTGCCGACTGTGGTCGAAACATCGAACAACCTGGCCATTGTCAAGTCCGATGGCAGTGCCGTTACGGTCCGCACGCTTATCCGCAGTTCGGTCGAATCGCGCAAGGAAGAACTGGCTTCGATGGTCGAAAGTGCCTTTTTGCTGGCCGGTGCCAAAGTAGAACTGAACGGCGGATACCCCGGCTGGAAGCCGAACATGGAATCGCCCATATTGAAAGTAATGACTGAGGTGTACGAAAAGAAATT
>DATGXD010000069.1:0-14977 GCA_035299105.1 Paludibacter sp.
CCGTTTCGGCTGCATTGCCAAGGTCCTGCAACACCGGCCCCAGATAGTCATCGGGCTCGAGTTCACCACCATGACGTTCTTCACAGCCCTCTTCTGCCGCCTGTTCATGCCCTCCACCAGGGTGTACACCATGTGCGACGACAGCCTCGAGGTGGCCAGCACCGCCGGGCCCGTGCGGCGGGCGGGCAGGCGGATGTGCCTGGCCCTGCTCGACGGGCTGGTGCTGTGCAACGAGCCGGCGCAGCAGTGGTACGCCGCACGATTCCCACGCGTGAGGACCATCGTCAGCCCAATCATCCAGGACGAGGAACGGATCGGGGGGATCATCCGCGCAGCGCGCGGCATATCGGGGGAACACGCACGGCGCTTCGGGCTCCAGGGGAAGGCCGTACTCCTCTACGTGGGGAGGCTCACCGCGGTGAAGAACCTGGGATTCCTGCTCGAGGCCTTCGCCATGTACGCACCCGCACACCCCCGCGCCCAGCTGGTGCTGGTGGGAGATGGGGACAAGAGGAAGGAGCTGGAGGAACAGGCGCGCAGGCTGGGCGTGGCGGGGCGGGTGGTCTTCGCCGGGAGGTACGAGCACCGGGAACTCTACGCCTGGTACCCCCTGGCCGACTGCTTCATACTCCCCAGCCTCTGGGAGCCCTTCGGGGCGGTGGTCAACGAGGCGCTCATAGCCGGCGTGCCCGTGCTGTGCTCCTCCGTGGCGGGGGCCGCCTGCCTGGTCACACCCCGCAACGGCAGGATAATCAGCCCGCACGACAAGCAGCAGCTAGTGGAGGCCCTCAGCCTGGCGCTACCCGACCCACCCGCTGCCTTCGACGGCGCGGGGCAGCAGAAGCCACACTGGAGGAAGTCCGCAATGCCATACTCCTTCGGAGCTAAAATCGGAGAGCTTGTCATGTTCCTCGAACAGGAAAAACAGGGGTCGGATAAAAAAGACCGGAAAAATAAGCTTTCTCAATCCAACAAGCAAACCTAATGCGATATTATTACTTCAATCCAGTCAGCAAGCAATATTTTTTCCCGGATGGATTCAATAAATACCCGGTGTTTGCAACTTTTTATAAGCCTTACAGGTTTATTACAAAAGCGATATGGAAACTCTGGAGGACATCACATTTTTTCAGGAACCTATTTCACACGGATGAAATCGGGAAATACATACCAATTGAGAATATCCAGGAACATTTACCAGGAGATTCGATTATGGCATTCCACATTGGAGGAGCTGGTAGCAGGAACAAGATCAATGTCCTAAGCGTGGATGCGCACACAAGGGAAATACACTTTACTAAATATGCAACCACCCCGGAGGTTTCGATAAGCGTGCTGAACGAGGGATTCATACTTGAACAATTAAAACATTTGCCTTTTGTACCACAGCTCCAGCTGCATGCAGGCGAAAATGACAGCTGCGCGTTTATCCGGACAACGGTTTTTGAAGGGCGGAAGATGAAATATGTACCCGGCGACAAGCAAGTGACAAATATATTGGAAACCTTGTCGGGACAAAATATAAAATGCCGGATTAATTACCGTTCCGGACTGAAGACTTGTTTTGCACATGGGGATTTTTGTCCTTGGAACATGTTTTATTGCAATAAGGTTGTGAAAATTTTTGACTGGGAAATGGCGGGCATGTATCCACTGGGGTACGACTTGTTCACCTACATTTTCCAATATGAGTTCCTGGTGAACAGGAGGTGGCGGTTTGATGAAATCCTGGAAGAAAACAACGCCTTTTTCCAGGAATACTTCTCGTACCACGGGGTGGTGGACTGGCTGCCTTTCTTGCGGGAATTCACGGAAATCAGGTACAAGCTCGAATCAGAGAAAAGGACAGAAAGCCTGGTAAAGGCGTACCGGAAATTGAAAGAACACATAAACAAGGGACAGCCGTTGAACAAGCAAATGCCCGGCAACGGGAATTATTGACACAGCCCCCGGGCAAACACAGTGGAAACGGATTGTGAAATATCGAGCATAACGGGTTTTATACATGGAACGTAAGGATTTATTGGCACCGATTTGCCTTTTTGTTTATTCGCGGCTGGTGGAAGCCAAAATGACGGTGGAATCGTTGAAGAGAAACCGGTTGGCCGCCGAGAGCCAATTGTTTGTCTTTTCCGATGGCCCTGTCGAGTCGAACAAGGAAGAAGTGCAGGCAGTGCGCGATTATATACACGGAATCACGGGCTTTGCGAATGTAACCATTTACGAAAGTGGTGTCAACAAAGGCCTTGCAAATTCCATCATATCAGGCGTTAGCATGATGTTCAAGGATTTCAGCAAAGTGATTGTACTGGAAGATGACTTGTTGTTGTCAACCAATTTCCTGTGCTTCATGAATGAAGCCCTGGACTTTTACGAAAACAAGAAACGGGTACTGAGTGTTTCGGGGTATTCGCTCATGTTGAAATATCCCGGCAATTACCCCTACGACACGGCTTATTCGTTGCGGGCCTCGTCGTGGGGCTGGGCTACCTGGAACGACCGCTGGGAAGAAATCGACTGGGATGTGAAATCGTACAATTCATTCAAGTTCAATATTTTCAAACGGCTGAGGTTCAACTGGGGTGGAAGCGACATGTCGCACATGCTGGACAAGCAGATGAACGGGCGGGTCAATTCATGGGCCATCCGGTTTTGCTACCACCAGTACGAGCACAACATGCTGGATGTTTTCCCGGTGGTTTCAAAAGTGGCCAATGTGGGCTTCGGCGAGGCTGCCACAAACACCAAAAAAGGATTGTTCAGTTATAACACCACGCTGGATTGTTCCAACAAAACGCATTTCAACATGCAGGAGGACATCCGGCTTTCAGTGCCTACATTATTGCAAATGAAGGCGTACCATTCGATACTGGTACGTGCATTGACAAAGATATTTTAACCTTACTGTAGCTGATTATGTTTACAATTGAATATTCCAAGGGGTTGCCTGTTGGATACGAATCGTTCCTGATACAAAAATACGATTCGTACATGACCACTTGCCGGTATATCGAGGTGTATTGCAGTTCGTACAACCCGCATTACATGCTGGTAAAGGAGCAAGGTGAACTAACCGACCTGCTGCTGTTCGGCGACAAGGGAAATGAAGCAATATGCTTCAATTCCAATACGGCAATCGATAAAAAGGTTATGGAAGAGTGCATAAACGAGTTGTTCAAGGCTTGCCCCACAGTCCAGCGGATCGGGATTGTCAATTCCTATGCCGGCTACAAATTCCCCAGGTCGTACATGGTCTCGCAGGCAAACGACTACATTATCGAATTGCCCCGGACGCTGGACGAATACACCAGCCAACTAGGTTCCAGCACCCGGAAAAACATCCGGAATGCAGGTTCCAAGTTCTCCCGCGATTACCCCCGCGCCAAGCATGTAGTTTTGTTCGGCAACGAAATCGGGAAGGACATTATCAGGCGGATTATAGAACTGAACATCGAACGGATGAAGCACAAGGGGATTGTCCCGGGCAAAAGCGAAATGGACATTGAACTTACTTTCAGGTTGTCGCAACACTACGGATGCGCCGCCTATATCGAAATTGACGGAGCCATTGCGGCAGGCAACATTTCGTACATCATGGGCAAGCGGATTTTCAGCCAAGTTATTGCCCACGACGACAATTACTCCCGATACAACCTGGGCACTATTTGCCAAATGGACATCATACAGCTGGCCATCGAGAAAAAGCTGGCAGCCCTCCATTTGATGTGGGGCGACAACGAGTACAAGAAGCGGTTAAGGGGAAAACCGCAGGCCCTCCATTCGTATTGCGTACACCGGCACTACAACAACTACCTTGTAGGGAGAATAAATGCCCTGGCATACATGGTGGTGATTGGGATCAGGCATTCGAAATATTCGAAACCGTTGAAAGAGGCAATTAAAAATTACCGGAAAAACAAATGGAAGGATGAATTGAACTTTTTGTGAACACGCTGGTTTACTGTGGAAAAACACAAGGCAACCCGAAAATCCACCTGAAAATGAACCTAAAAAAAACGTTGAAGCTTATGTTTAAAACAAAAAGGAGTCAGATTAATATGGACCAGGCTGGAATTGACACCTGGATCCCCTACGGCACGAACAATGTCCTACAAACAGGCATCTCGATAACATATAACCCCGGTTTACCTTGGGAACGCGAAGATTTCCTGTTAGAAAAATACAATTCGTTTATTACAAACTGCCGCTATATCGAGGCACACTACCAAGCGTACGACATTTCCCACATGCTTGTCCACAAGGAGAATGTGCTTTCCGAACTGTTGGTTTTTGGCATCAAGGGCAACACCGCCGTTTGTTTCAACTCGCTCACAAAAATCAGCCGGGACGTAATGGCCGCCTGCATGCGGAAATTATTCGAAGAAAACCCCGGGCTCAGGAAGATAAAAGTCGTGGCATCGTATTCCGAATACGATTTCAACCTGTCGATTGCCCATTTCAAGTCCGACGATTACATACTTCAGCTCCCTCCAACGACCGAAAGCTACCACCTCGAACTTGGCCCGCGCGTGCGCAAGCACCTGAAGCAACGGAAAGACAAGCTGAACCGCAATTTCGCCAGTGTTTGTTTCGTGCTAAAATACAAAAACGACATTGACGAGGCCAGTTTCAACAAAATCATTGAACTGAACAAGGAGAGAATGCAAAAGAAGGGGAAAATACCGGGTATCGACGAGGAATACAGCAAAAACCTGTACCGGTTCGTGCAATCGTATGGCTCCCTCATCTGCCTCGAACTGGATGGAATTATTGTGGCCGGCGGTATTTCCACCGTTATCAACAAAGATGTTTTCCTGCATGTGATTGCCCACGACAACAACTATTCGAAATACAACGTGGGTGAAGTATGCGCCTTCCACTGCATCGAAAACTCCATCGAAAAAGGCTACTCGGCGTTCCATTTCCTGTGGGGAGAAAGCGAATTGAAAAAAAGGCTGCTGGCAAAACCCCATTTGCTGTACTTCTACGTGGTTTACAAGTCGTATTCGCCCGGCTATGTCCTGGGCAAAATCAGGAACACGGGCTACAACATCCTTGTGAAGTTCAAACGCTCTGAACTTGCCACACCGGTGCGGAAACTGGCAACATGGTACAATAAAAGGGCAAACAAGTAGACAAGTGAACGGGTAAACAAGTAAAGCGGCACATCTAATTATTTTTACAATAAGATACACTTCAGTTCATAGCAGGCTGGCTGGAACCGGTTTAAAACCACCTTGTTTACCCGTAACTCGTAACCCGTAACTTGTAACTTGTAACTAACCACTCGTTTACTTAAAAAACAGAAACAAATGATTGTTACTACGAGCTGGGATGATGGTCATCCGCTGGACATGAAACTCCTGTCGCTCCTCGAGAAATACAACATGAGGGCAACCTTCTACGTGCCGATAACCAACCCCGAAAACCCGGTTATGGGGAAGAAACTAATCCGGGAAATCTCGGCATGCCAGGAAGTTGGAGGACACACTCTTAACCACCTATACCTCAATCATTTGAACGATACGGATGCCGAATACGAAATCACCCAGTGCAAAATCAGGCTCGAAGAAATCACCGGAAACCCGCCCACCGCCTTTTGTTTCCCCGGGGGAAAGTATTCGACCCGCGACATCGGGCTGATAAAGAAAGCAGGTTTCCTGTTTGGACGCACCACCCGGCTGCTGACTTGTTCGCGCCCCGGATCGGCGCTCATGGACACCACCGTGCAGGTGCATAACCATTCCACAATCACCCTGATAAACCACTGCGTGAAAAACTCGAATTTATCCTCCATACCAACCAATATGTTTTTCTTGCCTTTCAACAAGAATTTCCTGAAACTGGCCGAAGCCTTGCTTTTAAGGAACCTGGATTCCAATTGCGTCTACCACATCTGGGGGCATTCTTGGGAAATCGAACAGTTCAACATGTGGAAGCCACTCGAGGAATTGTTCAAACTAATCAACACATGCGACAATATTATCCTGCTCAACAACACCGAAACCTGGAAAGCCATAAACGGGTAAAGCAACAAACCAATAATATTTACAATAAGGCACGCTTTAGCCAACAACCAGCAAACTGGGACTTATAGAAACGCAACTCGTAACCCACAACTAAATACTCGTTCACTTTTCTTTAGAAACAATGAAAAAAATACTCTTCATACTCCATTTCCCGCCACCTGTGCACGGGTCATCCATTGTAGGCTTGTCGATTAAAAACAGTCCTGTCATAAACAAAACATTCTCATGCAGTTATATAAATTTGCTCATGTCGCGCACCGTGAAGGAAACAGGAAAAGCAAGTTCAACGAAAATCCTGCGATTTTCGAAGATCCTGTTGGAACTGGTGGCGGCAGTTGTTGCAAACAGGCCCGATGTATGCTACCTTGCACTTTCCACCACCGGGTTTTCGTTCTACAAGGACCTCCTGACCGTGGCATTGCTTCGTGCCTTCCGCCTGAAAAGGGTCTATCATTTGCACAACAAGGGAATAAGCCGGGTTAACAACCGTATGAACCGGTGGATGTACAAGTTTGTTTTCGACAAGGCAGCTGTCATACTACTATCGGGCAAATTATACAAGGACATCGAGGCCTTTGTCCCCGAAACAATGGTGTACACATGCCCAAACGGGATTACCGACACCACGCCGGCAATTGGTGCAAGGAAGAACGGCGAGCCGGTAAAAATACTTTTCCTGTCGAACCTCATGGAATCGAAAGGCGTGGTCGTGCTGCTCGAAGCCTGTTCGATACTGTCTGCCAAAGGCCTCGATTTCGAATGCGATTTTGTGGGAGCCGAAGGCGACCTCAGCGCCATACAGTTCGAGGAAATAAAACGCCGACTCAACCTGGACGACAAAATCAAATACATAGGCAAAAGGTACGACCAGGAAAAACTGGACATATTCAGGAATTCCGACCTCTTCATCCACCCCACCCTGAGCGATTGCTTTCCACTTGTTTTACTCGAGGCCATGCAGCACTCGCTACCCGTGGTTTCGACCTTCGAAGGTGGCATACCCGACATTGTGGAGGATGGTGTCACAGGATACCTCGTCCCGCCGGGCGATGCCGGGATTTTAGCCGGGAAAATGGAAATACTGATCAGGAACCACGGATTGCGGGAGCAAATGGGCAAGGCCGGGAGGAAAAAATACCAAAACGAATTCAGGCTCGAAATATTTGAAAAAAGGCTGGAGGAAATCCTTGGGCAAGTGGCCGGGATGTGACTTCCTCCCACACTAAAATCATTCTTGCTTAATCAAACTATAGAACCGGTTATCTTGTTATAGAAATGGATTTGAGCAATTTGCACCTAATACCTTTACTATGTTACAAGATTATCCTATATTCAACCAAACTTTACGAGACATATGCCATCCGAAGGCTTTAATCAACACCATTAATGCCCATTCGTACAATACGGTACAAAAGGATGCCGATTTCCACCAAGCCCTGCAATGCAGCGATGTGCTGCTGCCCGATGGCGTGGGGGTTGTGTGGGCCATGCGAATGCTTACCGGCGAAAAAATCCGGAAAATAGCCGGAGCCGACCTCTTCCACTACGAAATGGAACGGCTGAACTCTACAAGCGGGAAATGCTTCTTCCTGGGAAGCACCGACAAAACCTTGCAAAAAATAAGGGAAAAATGCAGCACGGAATACCCGCAAATCCAAGTACACACATTCTCGCCTCCTTACAAGACCGAATTCACCCCTGAAGACAATGACCTGATAATAAGGAAGGTAAACGAAGTGAACCCCGATGTGCTTTTCGTGGGCATGACTGCCCCAAAACAAGAGAAGTGGGCCTACAAAAACTTTGAAAAGCTACAGGCTGGACACGTTTGTTGCATTGGCGCCGTGTTCGATTTTTATGCGGGAAATGTAAAAAGAGCTCCGGGCTGGATAATCAGGCTTGGCATGGAATGGTCGTTCCGCTTGATAAAGGAACCACGCCGTTTATGGAGAAGGTACCTCATTGGGAACATGAAATTTGTGGGATACATATTGATGGAAAAATTAAAATCCGGATACCACAATCCCCAGCAAAAAGAATCCAGCTCCCGTACCTGACTTTAACTCTCAATGCCCCCAAATACTGAATTCAGGGCAACCAGATGCCGGCTGTTTCTGATACATGGACGTGGCTATTCCTTGGCATGGTTTGATTTTACACGAAAACTCAAAGATTGTTTAACATGGACTCAAACGAAATAGAACTTAAGTTCCTTTACCTGACTATCGACCTGATAATCATGAACCTGGCCATTCTGGTTATCTACTCCATATCCTCCTTGTCCGGCGACATCAACCTGACAGGTAAAAACTCGTACCTGCTGCTTTTAAACATGTCGCAGGTTATCACTTACCTGGTTTTTTCACGGAAAAACCTCTACCTGCACGACGATTTCACAAACCGTGTGAAGCGTATCTCAAACCGGACTTTTGTCTTTTTCCTGGTTTCATTGGTGTTTGCCAACCTGTTCCTGTTCCCCGACTTTTCGTACCTGTTCCTGTTCGAGAGCGTCCTGTTCTTTTATGTCGGCGAACTGATATTCTACTATCTCCTGTACAATTACCTGAAATTCAGGCGGTCAAAAGGATTCTACATCCACAGGGTGTTGATTATCGGGATGAATGAAATGAGCGTTTTCCTGCGCAACCTGCTCGACAACAACCCCATGCTTGGCTATGAATTCATCGGGTATGTTGCCGACGACTCCGAAACAAAACCCGAAGTGCTGGGAAAAATCGAGCAACTGGCCGGGCTGGTGGCACAAAACCAAATCGATTTCCTGTTCGTGACCCACGCCATGTACAACGACATCGACAAAAGCAAGGAACTGCTGGCCATTTGCAACCGCATAGGCGTGAGGCTGCGCTTTGTCCCCGAAAACCAATACTGGTACAAATCGAACATGAACATGGAATCAATCGGGTCGCTGGTGGTGTTCAACCCCCACGAAATCCCGCTCGACGATGTGGTGGCACGGGTAACGAAACGGGCTTTCGACATAGCCTTTTCGTTGCTTGTCATCGTGGGGATCATTAGCTGGCTTTTCCCCATTTTGTTTGTCCTGATTAAAGCCACATCAAAAGGCCCGGTCTTTTTCCTGCAACAACGTACCGGAATCAACAACCGCACTTTCAAGTGCATGAAGTTCAGGAGCATGTGCATGAGCGACGATGCCGACCTGAAACAGGCAACCCGGGACGACAACCGCATAACACCGGTAGGGCGCTTCCTCCGAAAAACAAACCTCGACGAATTCCCGCAGTTTTTCAACGTGCTGGCGGGGCAAATGTCCATCGTCGGGCCACGTCCGCACATGCTGAAACACACCGACCAGTACTCCGAACTAATCGAACACTACAAGGTGCGGCACTACGTGAAGCCCGGTATCACGGGTTGGGCCCAGGTGAACGGCTACCGCGGCGAAACCGACGAACTGTGGAAAATGGAAAAGCGCGTGGAATATGACATGAACTACCTGAACAACTGGACTTTCTGGTGGGACATGAAAATTGTTTTCCTGACCGTTTTCGGGCGGAAAGTGCATAAGAATGCATTTTGAGACTTTCCCCCGGCAGGGAAGGCATGGCTAAAGCTAACAACAAGCAAAAAAACTGCCCCGGATTTCGAGGCAGTTTTTCTAATAACCATTTCCGGAAAAATCAATTCCCTATTTCCGACAAGAACTTAATGCGCACAAACCTGACTTCCGTCTCGCTGAAATCGTCCTCGCCAAGCTCCTTGAGTGCATCTTCTATTTTATCGGTCTCGGCAGTGTTGAAGTAATCAAAAATTTCATCCACATGGTCCGGGTCCATTACCTCATCCAGGAAATAATCGATATTGATTTTTGTCCCCGAATAAACAATAGCCTCCACTTCATCGAGCAATTCACTGATATCAAGGCCCTTGGAAAGGGCAATGTCGTCAAGGGCAATTTTGCGGTCGATAGCCTGGATGATGGACACCTTCAGTTTCGACTTGTTGGCCACGGTACGCACCCGCAGGTCCTCGGGCCGGATGATTTCATTCTCCCTCACATGCTCCTTGATAAGCTTCAGGAATTCTTCACCATACCGTTTGGCTTTACCGGCCCCAACACCCGGGATATTCTGAAGTTCGTCCAGCGTAATGGGGTAACTGGTGGCCATGGCTTCGAGCGATGGGTCCTGGAAAATAACGAAAGGCGGGACTTCCAGTTTCTTCGACAGCTTCTTGCGCAAGTCCTTCAGGATGGAGAAAAGCACATCGTCGGCAGCACAGGTACCACCACCGGTTTTACCCCCTACCGTTTGTTCTTCTTCCTCTTCCTCAAACTCATTGTCCTTCACAATAGGGAAAGGCTGAGGATTCTTCATATAAGCCTTGCCGCTCGGGGTGAACTTCAGCAAACCGTAGTTTTCAATATCCTTCGAAAGGTAACCGGCTATCATGGCCTGGCGTATCACGGCATGCAACAATTTTTCATCTTCGTCCGATGCCGAACCGAAATTTTCGAGTTCATCGTGTTGGTATGTCTTGACATCCGATGTCTCATTACCTTTCAGAATATCAACAATATGTTCTGCCTTGAATTTTTCCTTCACTACCAGAACAGTTTCGAGTACCAATGACAATAATTCTTGTCCTTCAATAAATTTTCGTGGTTTCATACAGTTGTCGCAACATCCGCAATTCTCTTCCGTGTATTCTTCCCCAAAATAATGGAGCAATAATTTCCGCCTACAAACAGAAGATTCGGCATAGGCTTGCGTTTCCAATAAAAGTTGATTACCAATTTCCTGCTCGGCCACGGGCTTGCCTTGCATGAACTTGCGTAGTTTGTCTAAATCTTTATAAGCATAAAAGGCTATGCAATGACCTTCGCCACCATCGCGCCCGCCGCGGCCCGTTTCCTGGTAGTAGCCCTCGAGGCTTTTGGGCATATCATAATGCAGCACATAGCGCACATCCGGTTTGTCAATCCCCATCCCGAAAGCGATGGTTGCCACAATCACCTGGACTTTTTCCATTAAGAAGCTATCCTGGTTCACACTTCGCACTGACGATTCCATGCCTGCATGGTAAGGCAAAACCGATATCCCGTTCACCCGGAGTGTTTCCGACAGTTCCTCCACCTTTTTACGGCTCAGGCAATAAATTATACCCGACTTGCCAGCCTGGGAACGTATGAACTTAATGATATCCTTGTCCACATCGTTGGTCTTGGGCCTGACTTCGTAGAACAAATTGGCACGGTTAAACGAGGACTTAAATACCTGTGCATTCAACATCCCGAGGTTTTTCTGTATATCGTGCTGCACCTTCGGGGTGGCCGTGGCAGTGAGCGCAATCAGGGGAGCAGTGCCTATTTCGTTGATTATGGGGCGTATCCGGCGGTACTCGGGCCTGAAGTCGTGCCCCCATTCCGAAATGCAGTGGGCCTCATCGATAGCATAAAACGATATTTTAAGCTGCTTCAGGAAATCGATATTCTCCTCCTTGGTAAGCGATTCGGGGGCTACGTACAGCAATTTTGTTTTCCCCGACAACAAATCGGCTTTCACCATGTCGATCGCCTGCTTCGAAAGGGATGAGTTGATAAAGTGCGCAACACCGTCCTCTTCACTGAAATTCCGCATGGCATCCACCTGGTTCTTCATCAAGGCTATCAGGGGCGAAATGACTATGGCCGTACCCTCCATCAGCAACGAGGGAAGCTGGTAGCACAACGACTTGCCGCCACCGGTTGGCATCAGCACGAAAGTGTCGCTGCCGGCAAGCACGTTTTGAATTATTGCTTCCTGATTCCCTTTGAAGCTGTCGAAACCAAAGTTCCTTTTCAACTCCATGGTTAATGCAGATCCTTTAGCCATAAAAATATCGTATGTGAAAAATGAATGCGAAAGTAGTATTTATTGTCGAATTAAAAGCAAGCCGCAACCTGTTTTTTGTAAAGGCGGTAGCAAATAATCTATAATTTTTCTTTTCCTTCCCGGGCTGCTTATCATTAGCAAAAATAAAAACAGATTTTATATATACAATAGGTTTTCGAAAAAAAATCAGGATATTAACACGGATTGGGAGGAGGGCAGCTTTTCACCTGCCTAATTCTTGGGAGAGGAAATGCTCGAGTTGCTCGGGCTTCACGTTCACCGTCAACTGCCCGTTCACGGCCCACGAAATATGCCCCGTTTCTTCGGAAATGACAATGGCAATGGCATCGGAATGTTCCGTAATGCCAAGCGCGGCGCGGTGGCGGAGCCCCATCCGCTTGGGGATGGCCTGGTTTTTCGAAACAGGCAGTATGCAGGCCGCCGCTTTTATGGTACGGTGCGAAATAATAATGGAACCATCGTGCAAGGGGCTGTTCTTGAAGAAGATACTCTCTATCAGGCGCGAGTTGATAAGCGAATTGATCGGTTCGCCCGATTGGGAGTAGAAATCGAGGTTGTTGGTGCGCGTAATCACAATCAGGCCGCCTGTCGAACTCTTGGACATGTTCCGGCAAGCCAGCACAACCTGCACCATGTCAAAATCGGTCTTTTCCTTGTCGGCGTTGCCCCCACCAAAGAATCGCTTGAGGGTGCTGAACGTATTCCAATTCCGCCGCGAGCCGATACGTGAGAAAAAACGCCTGATCTCGTCCTGGAAAATCACAATCAAGGCAAAAGCGCCCACGCTCACCACCCGGTCGAAAATACCGCCCAGCAATTCCATTTTGAAAACAAAAGACACCAGAAACCAGCATATGACAAAGGCCAGTATGCCGATAAATATATTCACGGCCCCCGTTCGTTTCAACAGTTTGAACATCTGGTAAAGCAATACAGCCACCAGAAACACGTCCACGATATCTTTAAATCCGATTTTAAATCCCATAACCCGATACATTTTGCTTATTCAGCCTTTGCAAACTGGTTGAAAACCGCAATGGTTTCCATCGCTTCCTTCACATCGTGAACCCTTAGGATGGAAGCCCCTCCCACCAGCGCCAGCATATTGGCAGCCGTGGTCGCGTTCAACGAATTTTCGGCATCCGTACCCAGCAGCCTGTAAATCATCGATTTCCTCGAAACCCCCGCCAGGACAGGCACATCGAGGACCTGGAAGTACGGCATTTTTTTCAATAACAGATAATTCTGCTCCAATGTTTTGGCAAAGCCAAATCCTGGATCGACCAACACATCGCCCACTCCTAGCAACCTAAGCCGGGCCAGCCTTTTTTCAAGGAAACGGAGCACTTCCGACACCACATCCCCGTAGTCGGTTTGCGCTTGCATGGTTTGCGGCGTGCCCCGCATATGCATCAGCACGTAAGCCACCTGCAGCTCGGCAATGGTTTCGAACATGAAGTTGTCCAGGGTTCCCCCACTCACATCGTTGATCATTGCCACGTTGTAATTCCTCACCACGTGCCGGGCCACCGCCGAGCGGAAAGTATCAACCGACACGGTTACGTGTGGAAACTTTTTCAGGACAATATCAAGGGCACTGGAAACCCGCTTTATTTCTTCATCCTGCGACACGGGCAAGGCTGCGGGCCTCGTGGAGTACCCACCGATATCCACTATGCTTCCGCCATGTGCCACAACCTTTTCAACACCCTGCAGAATACCCTTGTCACTGTTAAACCTGCTCCCTTTGTAGAACGAATCAGGCGTAACATTCACGATTCCCATGACAATGGGCGTCGACAAATCAACCAGCCGGCCGTTCAATTTAAGGAGTGAATGTCGTGTGTCCATATTTTGAATAACAAGGAATTCAAGCGTTTAAACAGGTTGCAAAAATAAGAAATTATGGCGATAGACCTGTAAAAATCTGGAAAAACAGGAAATAATATTGCCGTACATACGTTTTTGAAAAAAAACGAGTTTATTATGCTGTATCAAAATCAGTGGATTCGTAAAAAAAATCCCGGCAGAATATTTTGCAGAGAAAAAAAATACTATTTTTGCACAGTTGTTTAGTGCAGCTTCTTTTATTTTAAATATTTACCTCTTATGAAATCGAAAACCATAGCAAGTTTAGCAACGGCCTGCCTGGCACTGGCTTTTGCGGGTTGTGCTGAAAAAGCAGCAAAAGAAACAGTCTCACGCACAACCGGCTGGCAATATAACGACAAGACCGCTACCGGCTTTACCGTAAAAAAAGACTACATGTCACAGGTTCCAAGCGGCATGGTTGCCATCGAAGGCGGCTCATACACGATAGGTGAGAAAGGTGAATTCGTAACAGCCCCGCGCGACAACCGAACCCGCCGCATTACGGTAAGTTCGTTCTACATGGACCAATATGAAATAAGGAATATCGACTGGCGCGAATACACAAACTGGATGGCGGTGGTATTCGGCAAAACAGCTCCCAAACTGGTCGCAAAGGCCCAACCCGATTTCAAGGTGTGGCGCGAGGAACTGGCTTACAACGAGCCCTACCTCGAAAACTATTTTACCCACCCGGCATTCGACCAATACCCCGTTGTCGGGGTTACATGGGAACAAGCCATGGATTTTTGTGTCTGGCGTACCGACCGGATGAATGAAATCGCCCTCATACGCGCGGGAATTATCCTCCCCCCCAATTTCGCTTCGTTGGAAAAACAAACCAACCCCGACTCCATAGCAAACAGTTTTGTATTCAACACGCAGAAATACCTTTTGCAGTCGAGCTACCAACCGGCAGCAGGGAAAAACCCGAAAAAGAACCTGTACGGGCAAAACCGGAAAGTCGACATGTCCGACGGCATCCTTTTCTCGTCCTACCGCCTGCCAACCGAAGCGGAATGGGAATTTGCAGCCTACGCTATCGTGTCCGACCCGAACGGCATAACCCCCGAAGGGAAAATATACCCCTGGTCCGGCTCGCAGTTGCGCAACCCCAGCAAAAGCGACCTGGGCAAAATGGAGGCAAACTTTGTCAGGGGACGTGGCGACATGATGGGTACTTCGGGTAGCCTCAACGACAAGGCC